>NZ_JAWOAR010000274.1:0-10134 GCF_046498435.1 Longimonas sp.
ATTGAGCACTGCCCTCTCCCCAAAGTCATCCCGGACGAAGCGGAGCGGAGATCCGGGATCTTCTTCGGGGTACCAAGCTCTCCTCAAACAAAATCGCCACGGATGACCAGGTAACGCACTTTCACTGTCCTACTTAAAACGTCATGATCGGGTGTTGCAACAAAAGGGAAGAGATGGTTTTTCAGGGCAGCGCTATGCGCAAAACAGCGGCACGCTTGTAGGAAAAGTGCCGCAGGTCCATCACGCTCTGCACACAGGACTTGAATAAAGTAAAGGATTCTGCAATACATCGCAGGACTCTGCAATACATGAGGTCCTGCTCTTTGTATCCTCATGAAAACCTTTGCAAGAGTCAATCTCTTTCTCGCTGTCAGCCATACTGCCATGACAGATGCTAATGCATCGCACCCATTTGATACGCAGGTGCGTGTGCCGCTCTCAGCCGAACAACTGCAATGGATTGCCCGAAAGGCAAACGCACGCAACGTATCGGAGCGCGCCTTTGTGCGCTATCTGATCCAGCGGTTTAAGTCAGCCGACGAATACACGCGCGCTGAGGAGGCGCGCTCGGAGTCCAAGGATGCAACTCAGGTTCCACGGTCAGAAAGCGAGGAAGCGACCCCGGGCTCCGATGAGGGCCCCGATAATACGCCGCCATCAATGTTCGATTTTATGGATGCCCCAAATGGGTTGAAGCAACAGGGAGGCGCTTCGCAGACGTAGAGGCCGTCTATTGGGATGATCAGCCCTTTTCTCTCGCAACTTTTCCCATCCTTGATGTGGACGATTGCCAGTTGTTTCTGTTGGATGACTATGCCGACATCTACCTGTTGGTTGAACACGCGCTTTCTGACATCTGCTCACTTACGTGTTGTGCCACCTGTCGTGAGGCGCGGGCCCTGCTTACAACCCGCTCGTTTGACATACTGATGCTCGACCTTCGACTCCCCGATGGGTCAGGTATTGATATGCTGCATTATACGCGGAGGCAGGCTACGTCACGCAATGTCAATACGCCAGCTATTGCGATGACGGCGCAGGTGCTTCCCAAACAAGAGGAACGACTGCTCAACCATGGGTTTGATGCCTACCTTCCCAAGCCCTTCAGCAAAACAGAGATTCGTACCGTCGTTCATGAACAGATGGCGATGTCCTGACTTGAGCGTAGATGATCTTTCCCTTAAGCGGCTTGCAGGGTTGTTCCGTATGTGGACCGCTCCATTTGCATTTATAACTACAGCCTGTAGTATTGAGCACCGATACGCCGTTTCCCGGAGCCGACTCCCGCTACCGCGAGATTCCAGGCGAGCGTCTCGGCCATTTTAAGTCGTCAGTTCCCTATAGTTCGGTGCCCCTATTCATTGAGCACATCCGGATTACGTCTGGGCAGTCGCTCCGTGCTATCCCGCAGTTTGCACATCATGTACTGGGCACGGTGACCGCAGGACGTGCAGAGGGGTACTATCGTCCAAAAGGATCGACCGACCCGCACACAATCGCACTGGATCCGGGCACCTCGTATCTGATAGAAGGCCGAGCACATGGAAAGTGGGGGTGGAGCACATCGGATTGTACTATGCTTGTGGTGTATGTGCCGCCGGCTATGATTCATGAGGTGGTAGCCATGCATGGGCTCGATCCGGCTTATGGGATGCTGCACACCGAGGTGATCGGCAACGACCGCATGCTGCATCTGATCGTTCAGTCGTTGCAACAGATCATAAACGAAGAAGCCGATGCGCCTTCGGTGCGTCCGCTGGTACAGTCGGTAACGCGGGCGCTCACCCTGCGGATGCTCATGAAGCGTCGCCGGACGCGGGCGGGGCCCCTGCTGCTTGAGGAGGCGCGGGGCCCGTTGTCGGCTCCAGCGCGGCGCCGCATTCAGACGTATATTGAGCAACACCTCGATCGTGACATCACCGTGGCGGACATGGCTGAGTGTGTCGATATGAGTCCGTCCTATTTCAGCCGTCTGTTCAAAGAAACAGCTGGCGAAACACCGTACCAGTACGTGCTTCAGCAGCGGTTGCGACAGGCGCAGCACCTGCTGTCAACGACCGACCTTCCCATTGCTGAGATTGCACTGCGTGTGGGATTTGCTAACCAGAGTCACCTTACGCGTCGCTTCCGAAAGAATACGCACACCACGCCAGCGGCGTACCGCCAGGCCGTACGATTGGGGCATTGGGAGCGTCAAGAGGATGCGTAAGACCTGTGCCCATATCAGTAGCACGTAGCGGACGCCATGCAGGTCACCCCGAACGCGTTGTGCTATACCTGTACCTGCCGTTGACCCTGCAGAACTACGTGTGCCCCTACACGGTCATCCCCGACGGATGCCGACCGCCGTCGGTAGACGATCTGGGATCCATCTCCCAATGGATGCCAATGGATGCATGCGTGTGGGATGTGAAGATGCCCTCAAACGGCGAATAGATTACTTCGTGCGTTGCTTCGCTCGGCTTCGGATCTGCTCCCGACAGCAGTCGAGGTGGCCGGGATGACTGCTTGGGAGGCATCACGTGCAATCTAATAGCCAGGACGTACGCAGTTGCAGCTTACGCATGTCATCTCGTCGCGAGGCTCTGCCTCGTGACGCCGTCGTTTAGGGGCTCCGCCCCGTCCACAGGCAGGAAATGACGCCCCTCGGGTCAAGTGCGTAACTCCTAATAGCTACCAGTCGTTCTGTTGTGTCAGGAAATAGTGAGCCGTCAACTGGTGGGGATCGGCGCTTCGTGGTAGGCCCCCAGGAGCTTCTGTTCGGTGGTAAGTTCGTGCAAATGACCCAGGGCACGGCGCAGCGGGGTGTCGGCGTAGCTGCCCGCTACATCAACGTAGAAAAGATACTGTCCGGGCGTGCCGAACTGCGGACGGCTTTCCATTTTGCAGAGGTCGAGTTCGCGCAGTGCAAACACAGCCAGACTTTTGAAAAGCGCCCCGGGCACGTTTTCGCGCAGGGCAAACACCACCGAGGTGCGGTTGGCTTGCGGATGCACATGGTCTTCAGCCTCTCCTGCACGAATCCCCAGAAAGCGGGTGTAGTTGCCGTTATGATCTTCGATGCCCTCGGCCAACACCGTGAGTCCATACTCGATAGCGGCCTGCTTGCTGGCAATGGCTGCCTGGGTTCGGTCGTCCGATTTGGCCACAGCCCGTGCAGCACCAGCGGTATCGTATGCAGCCACCGGCTCGGCATCAGGCAGCGTGCGGGCCACATAGTTCTGGCATTGCCCCAGCGCTTGCGGATGCGAATGTACCGTCCGAATTGTATCGCGTGTAGTCCCAGATGGAGCCATCAGGCAGTGCCGGATGCGCATGAACTGTCCAACTTCGATGTGCACATCGTGCGTTCGCAGGTGGTCGTAGTTGGCGTGTACGCTGCCGAAAAGCGAGTTTTCGATGGGCACCACGCCTGCCTGAACGGTTTTGTTTGCTACGGCCTCGAAGAGATCGGCAAACGTATCACATGGCTGCGGCGTGGCTTCTGGATAGAGGTGCGCAGCAGCGGCTTCGCTGTAGGCCCCGGCTGTTCCTTGAAAGGCAACAGTCATAAGTAATGGGTACGGGTAAATGATCGCGGAAGGCATCCAATGACGGGCCCGCTGCCTTCATCATACGGGTGTTCACGATGTCCTCTTGGCGGAAGTCCCTTGCTATGGCACTACTAAACAGGCCTCCCAGGTCGTCCCGCCACTCCCCCTCATCACTCCCAGGCGGACGGATCGCAACGCCGACTGTTCGCATCTGGGCGTACGTGCCCAGCCCCACCTCGTGCGTTGGCCGAGGCCGGTGCTCCGTCCGCGTAACCTGTGAGGCGTCGCTGTGTTCAGCATGATGAGGGAGGGCGGCTACTGCTGTGTCAATCCTCATTTTGATGGTTGCCTTGCAATTCCCCTCCCACGAAGCCTGTCATGGTGAGCGCAGTCGAACCATCTCCTCGTCATTCAGAAGGTACGGCGGGACAGGGGGCCCTGCCAACCTTGGGGGAGATCTTTATTCACTGCGTTCATCAGTCGCTTCGCTCGTGTCAGGACTCCGCACCTGCTAGGCGCAGTTGCTTCGCTCAAGATGACAGCATACGAATGGGGAACCTTGCAACCCGAACATTCAGGTGTGACACAGCAGTAGCTTATGCTGAATACTTTCGGTACCGTTTGCCCCCTCGGCGAAGACATAACACAGTAGATTCGAGGCTGCGGGTCGGACGCCGGAGCCTCCCTGAACACCTTCGCCACCGGGCTGGCCGAACAGCAACAAGACGCCGTTTCTACGTCTCCGGATCATTCAGGGCCTCAAGATGTGCTCGCGCGGTCTGAACCCGAGGATCGTCGGGGCCGTGCGTGCGGAGGAGAGCCCCATACCCCTCGGAGAGAAGCAACTTCGCCTCCAGGTGGCGCCCCACAGCATTGAGACACCGCCCCAGCAAGACCTTCGTTGCAGCGACGTGCCAGTGCTCCGGACCGAGCGCATCGGTCCGCAGGGCCATTGCCTCTCGAAGGAGCGGCTCGGCCTCCCCGTGGCGGCCCTGGTGGTGAAGCACCATGCCCATGTTGTGCAGACCCATCGTTACGCTCGGGTGGTCGTCCTCGTAGAGCGATCGTCGGAGAACGAGCGACTGCCGGAGAAGCGGTCCGGCCGCGTCGTAGTCTTCCTGGCGGATGTAAAACATACCGAAGTTATTCAGGGTGACGGCCATGTACGGATGTTCTGCTCCGACCGCCTCGCGCAGAATGCGCAGCGTCTCCTCAAAGTGAACAGCCGCCTCTTCAGGCCGTCCCATGTCGTCGAGCAGCAAGGCCAGGCTGTGCAGGCTCGACGCCACGTTCGGGTGCTCGTCACCGTGCAGGCGACGGTCAAGGGCATACGCTTCGCGCAGGAGCGGTTCGGCGGCGGCATACTTTCCCTGGATTCGAAGCAGACTGGCCAAGTTGTCGAGCCCAGCCGCAATGCTCGGGTGGGGCTCATCTCCGTGCAGTGCCCGCGCGACGGACAGCACTTCCCGGTAGACGGCCTCCGTCTCGTCGTAGCGCTCTACATTTTCCAGAACATTGCCCAGCACGCTGAGGGTGGCTGCCACGTTCGGGTGCGGCTTTGCCTCGTAGTTCCGACGGTGCGCAGCGAGGGCGCGGCGAGCATGCGCCTCGGCCTCCTCGAATTGGCCGCGATGGTTCAACAGAAGCGCCAGGTCGCTTCTCGTGATTGCGACCTCTTCGTGGTCGTCCCCGAAAAGCCGCTGACGGATCGTCAACGACGCGCGATAGAGCGGTTCGGCCTCCTCGAAGGCGCCTTTGTGCATGAGTAACCCGGCCAATCGGTTCAGGCTCTCGGCCACGTCGGGGTGGTCGTTCCCGTACAGGGCCCGGCGGAGCGAGAGGGCCTGCCGACTCAGTCGCTCGGCCGCTTCGTATTCCCCTCGTTTCTCGTGGAGAAGAGCGAGGTGGTCCAGGCTGGTGGCCACCTCGGCGTGCCGCGCGCCGAACACCTCGCGTCGAATAGCCAGGCTCTGCTCCAGCAGAGGCTGGGCTGCGTCGTACCGACCAAGGTTCAGATACACCTCTCCAATCACGTCGAGCAGGCGGGCCTGTACAGCGGGCTGCCCGTCCAAGTCCGTATCGATCCGCCGGGCGCCCCGCTCCAGCACTCGCCGCACAGTGACGGTGTCCCCCATCGCGTCCGCAGGGTCCGAACTCCGGAAGACGTCCTGCAAAAAAGCGGCCACTTGGGTGGCGGTTGCCGCCTCAACCTGTGCCCGATCGCGCTCTTTCGTGAGTTGGACCGTGTAGAAGCTCACGAGGAATGCGATTACAGCAATCACGGCAAAGACCGCCATCACCCCCTGCCGATGGCGCCGGACAAATTTCTTTACGCGATAGCCTGTGGTATCGGGACGGGCCGCAACAGGGCGGTCGTCAAGGACCCGCTGTAGGTCGTCGGCTAGTTGTTCGGCGGAGGCGTATCGACGCTCTGGCTCGGGGCGCAACGCCTTCAGAACGATGGTGTCGAGGTCGCCCCGGAGAGCGCGCTGCCGATCCGGTGGAGCAACCGTCGAGGGTAAATCGGGCGACTGCTCGCACACCGTTCGCTCGACCTCTGCGGGCGAACGGTCCGTCAGGTCGTGAGGGCGCCGACCAGCGAGCAGTTCGTAAAGGACCACGCCAAGGGCATATACGTCCGTTGCCGTCGTCACCGCGACTCCTCGCAACTGTTCGGGGGCAGCGTACGCGGGGGTCATCACGGGGTACCCCGTCTGAGTGAGCGCCGCCCCCAGAGCATCGTCATCCGTCAGCATTTTCGCGATCCCGAAATCGAGTAGCTTTACCACGCCCTCGCTGGTCACGAGGATGTTCGAGGGTTTCAGGTCGCGGTGCACGAGCAGGCGGCGGTGCGCATATTGCACGGCCTCGCATACCGTCATGACGAGGCGAACGCGTGCCTCGACAGCGCAGTCGTTTGTATCACAGTACCAATCGATCGGCACGCCGTCGACATGCTCCATCGCAAAGTACGGCTGGCCGTCGTCGGTAACCCCGCCGTCGAGCAGGCGGGCAATGTGGGGATGGCTGAGGCTGGCGAGGATTTGCCGCTCGCTCTGAAAGCGCCGCACAACCTGTACCGAAGCTGCCCCCCCACGAATTACTTTCAGAGCCACCCGCTGCTCGAACTGTCCATCGGCACGTTCAGCAAGAAAGACGGCCCCCATTCCTCCGCGTCCGAGTGGGCCTACGATTCGGTAGGGCCCGATGCGATCCCCTTCGGAGGGACGAAGGCCGGAGGGCAGAAGGTCAGCCGGAAGGGCAAGGCCATCGAAGGCAATGGAGTTGAGCAGGGGATGTGCATCTGCGTCGGCGGCGAGTAGAGAGCGGACCTCGGCGAGCAGGTCTGGCGTGCCCTCACACGCCGTCTCCAAAAACGCATCGCGCTCGTTGGGCGCCCGCTCCAGTGCTGCCTCAAAGAGGAATTGGATGTTCGACCAGCGGTTATTCGTCATCGCTGTTAGTGACTATACTGGAGAACAGATTAAAAAATCTGGAGAATGCGAGACCGAGTTCCGCTAACCTGCGCCGGCCCCCCGCATCTCCCGGCTCAGCCATGCACGAGCCAGGCGCCAGTCGCGTCGGACCGTCGGCTCGGAAACCCCAAGCACCTCGGCGATTTCTCGCTGGGTCAGTCCGCCAAAGAACCGGTACGTGACGACCTGGCTCTGTCGTTCGTTGATGGCTTCGAGGCGGTCGAGCGCATCATCGAGGTCGATCAGGTCCTCTACCCGGACAGTGCGAGGGGCCATTCCATCTTCAAATGTGGCGACAGGCTGGCCCCCGCCTCGCTTCTGTGCAGCCCGGTCCCGCGCGTAATTCAGCAGAATGCGGCGCATCGAGAGTGCGGCGATGCCGAAGAAATGCGCTCGGTTTTGCCAGGTCATCTGGTCGTGCCGTATGAGTTTCTCGTAGGCCTCATGTACCAGCGCCGTCGTGTTGAGGGTGTGATCGGCCCGTTCTCCGCGCAACTGTCGACGCGCCATCGCCTGCAACTCGTCATAGACGTGGGGCAGCAGGGCGTCGATAACCGTGCGGTTCCCGCCGTTTACGGCCTCAAGCATCGCTGTAAAATCCTGGACTGGGGGCATGGAGCATCAAGGGAGGAATGATGAAGGCTGGAGGACTCCCCATAAAAAGATTTCGTGAAGCATTATCGATTCCCGGGACGGTTCGTGCGTTTAGAAACAACCGGGTCCCGAATGGGACGAGGGTTTTGCCTACACCACACCTGCACGCCCCACAGCCCGCACGACCATGACCTCCCAATTTCCTATTAACACGATGATGCTTCAGCGCATGCTGACGGTTATCATCCTTTCGCTCTTTTTGATCGCCTGCGATGGCGGGCCTGGGTCGTCTCCTCTGACTGACGAGGTGGGAGAAGACGTTGACACCTACCTTCAGGATCTTCCCGATTGGGAGGACTTTTCTCCTGCCGACCCGGACCAGCCCCCGACGCCGGCGGGCGATCCTGTGAACGAAGCCCCTATGACGCTCGATGTCGAGAAGATCGACGATGAGGGCAATGTCTACACGGAGGAAAACGTCGTGTATGCGTGCCAGACGCAGCCGTATACGCTCACAGACAATCCCAATCAGATCGCCATGTACGACCCAGACCGGGATGTCTCTTGGGTGGGAGCCCTCATTCAGGGTAGGAGTCATCGCGATGGACTGGGCAGTTTCGAGGGCCTGACGATCGAGGAGCGAGCGCCGATTAACGTCTCGATCCCCGATCTGGCCAACGACGACAACTTTCGACGCGTCGAGCGGCCGGACCAGGCCACTGTCGATCAGGCTCGAGGCTCTATGATCGGGAATGCCACCGAAACCGGATTGGCCACGCCGAGCACCATCTCGTTTGAGATGCAGACGTATCACAGCGAGCAGCAAGCTGCGATGCAGATGGGCCTTTCAGGGCGCTACCTCGGCTACAATGCCTCCGCCACCGGGGCAATCGATCGACGAGAATCGGAGACGACGGTAACCGCCCAGTTCTACCAGCAGATGTATACCGTCGTCGTGGGGGCCCCGGCATCGCCGGGCGCCTTCTTTTCGGAGGACTTTACGTCAGAGAAACTTCAGCGGCTGGTGGACCGGGGCCACATCGGACCCAACAACCTGCCCGTCTACGTTTCCAGCATTGTGTACGGGCGCATGATGATGTTTTCGATGACCTCTACCGCGAGCGAGGAGGACGTTCGTGCCACGATGCAGGCCGGCTACCAGTCGATCGGTGGTAACGTGGAGGCAAACCTCTCTGCCAAACAACAAGCCATCCTGCAGGAGTCGAAAATCAGAGTGACGTCGATTGGGGGGCCCGCGGAGGCTACACTGGCCATCATCCGATCGGGCGACTGGTCGCAGTACTTCACCGAGAGTGCCCCGCTCTCCAGTGCATCGCCGCTCAGCTACGAGCTCCGGTACCTACGCGACCCTGGGAAACGTGCCAGCGTGACGGAATCGACCACGTACAACATCAAGACGTGCACGGCCCGGCAGGCTACACCCGGCACGTTCGACCTGCAGGATGCACAGGATCTGTCGCTGCCCATCCCCACGCCCGTATCGAGCCACGTGATCGACATGGATGGCGACGGCAACGACGACCTCGTCTGGAATCACCTCGGATCGACCAACGAGGTGGCGATCGCCTTTTCGAACGGCGACGGCACGTTCGCCGCTCCCACGACGTGGGCGCACCCGGACACCGCTCCAGGTGGATGGGGGAAATACACGCTGGTGACCGGATTGGTAGATCGCAACGATCGGGTGGACCTGATCTGGAATTACGCCGACACGCGTAACCGCTCGTTCATGGCGATGTCGAACGGCGACGGCACGTTTCGGCTCTTCAGTCAGGTGCATAACGCGACTAACTGGGGCGAGGCCTACTCCGTACACCTTGCCGACGTAAACGGAACCGGCGTGGCCGATCTTATCTGGAACGAGCGCCGAACCCGCAACCGGACCTACGTCGCTATGGGAGCCGGCGATGGCTCGTTCTCGATGGTCCCCGAGTATCAGGACCACCCAAATTCGAACTGGCACAACTACGACCTCCATGTCGGCGATGTCGACAACGACGGGCGGGCAGACTTAGTGTGGAACGAAACCGTCGATTCAGGCAATCGCACTTACGTCGGGCTCTACCACGATCCCACGCCAGGGCGTCACTTCCGATGGCTTCCGGTGCAGGATCGGGGCGCCGGCGGGTGGAACCCGTACACCACGCTGGCTGGCGATGTGGATGGCCAAAACGGCCTGGATCTCGTCTTCGCCCGGCTCGACATGACAGTCCTACCATCGGATGCACCGGCACGGGTGGCCATCCATCGCAATATTTCGCAAGGCAACGGCAAGTTTGTGTTTCCTCCACCGGATTCCTGTGCCCAGCCCGCGAAAACAGACCGTCTCTGATACCGGCTGGGCGACGTGAATGCTGACGGGCGCGACGATTTCGTGCTCTACAACAGGACGCGCGACGAAACGCACGTAGGGTTGGGCACGGCGGAGGGCACGTTCGACTTCTCGCGCGTGCCGCAGACACACTCGCAACAAGATGACTGGTCGCAGTTCCGTCTCCTGGTGGGCGACG
>NZ_JAWOAR010000321.1:0-11349 GCF_046498435.1 Longimonas sp.
CCCAAGGTGCAGGCGCAGCCCTGGTACGTGGCCGCTAAGACCGAACAAGGCGCCCACGCCACGTATCTCCACCTCCAATGTACCGCAAATGGCGACTGGCAGGCGGCCCGTGTGGGCGACTGCGTGCTCTTCCACATCCGAAACCGCACGCTCCAGGCTGCGTGGCCGAATATGCAGGCCGATGCCTTCGACCACCGGCCCGACCTCGTATCCACCCAGCCCAGCCACACGCCCACGGTGCACACCACACGCGGCACCTGGCAGCCGGGCGATGTGTTTCTGCTTGCAACCGATGCCGCAGCCGCCTGGCTCATAGACGCAGGCGTTGAAGCGGCGCTCACGTGGACGCCCAGTGCGTTCCGCGAAGCCGTGCACACCGCCCGCACGCAGAACCGCCTCCGCAACGACGACACCACCGTGCTCCGCCTCACGATCTCCGCCCAACCGTAGCCTATGGCCAGCTACCCCACACCCAGCGCCTACCAGGAAGCCGTGCAGTTTCCCGAGTCCGCATTTCTGGATGCCACCTTGCAGCAGGCCACCCCGCGCACCAACGTGCTGGGACTGCCGCAGCCCATCAGCGGGGCGTTCGCGGTGGTCTTTCCCATGACCGATGCCCACAACCAGCGCTGGGCCGCCAAGTGTTTCCTGACGGATGTGCCCGACCAGCAGGCGCGCTACGAGGCCATTGCCGCGCACCTGTCCGAGCACGACCTGCCCGCGCTCGTCACCTTCGACTACCAGCAGCCGGGCATTCGCATAGAAGGCGAGGCATACCCGCTGCTCAAAATGGAGTGGGTCGAGGGCACCGCGCTAAACACGTGGATTCGCACGCACCGCGACGATCCCGATGCGCTCCAGGCCCTGGCCACTGCCTGGGCCGACTTGCTTGCGGATCTGGAGGCGCGCCAGATTGCGCATGGCGACTTGCAGCACGGCAACATCCTCGTGGTCGAAACCGACAGCGGTCCGGCGCTTCGTCTGGTTGACTACGACACCATGTACGTGCCTGCACTTGACGGACGCCCAAGTCCCGAGGTGGGGCATCGCAACTACCAGCACCCCGACCGCACCGAACGCGATTTCGGCCCCGCGCTCGACCGCTTTGCCGGACTCGTCATCTACACCGCCATCCAGGCCACCCGCGTGCGCCCCGCCCTCTGGGACCGCTTCGACACCGGCGAAAACCTGCTCTTTCGCGACAGCGACTTCTACGAGCCCGAGCAGTCCCCGCTTGTTCAGGTTTTGGGGGATACGGAGGCCATCGCCCCATTGGTATCCCATCTCGAAACCGCCTGCTACCAATCGCCCGAGCAGGTGCCCACGCTTGCACAGGTCCGCGACGGCACCGCCGAGGTCCCCGCTCGTTCGCGTGAGGAGTTAGCCTCCACCCGACGCGCAGCACGCACCACCGCACGCACAGCCCCGCGCACCCCTTGGGCTACGTTCGCCCTTCCGTTTCTGATAGCAGGTCTCGTGCTGGCAGCAATTCTCGGGTGGACGGTAAACGTGCTGGTGGGGGTTGGACTGGGCACTGTCGTTGCTGTCGGATGGGCCGCCGGGGTAGCGTACCAGTACCGCGCCCATCCGATTGTACGCCGCCAGCGCCGCCTGCAGCACGAAGCCGACCGCCACACCGCTCTCATTGAGACGATGGAGCGGGAACTGGAAACCCTTGCTGAGCAAAAGACCGAGGTGAAGTCATCCGTAGAGGAGCGCCGCGCCGAACGGCTGGAGGAAGTGCAAGACGAAGCCCTCTACAACAAGCTGAAGCACCACTTCATTGGCGAAGTCGGCGCAGTCGACGGCGTGAAGCACCGCGATGTGGTGCGCCTGAAAGCGAACAACATCCGCACCGCATACGAAGCCACGCCCGAAGCACTGTCCAAGGTGCGGCGCATCCGCGACACCACGAAGGCGCGCATCAACATGTGGCGTAGCAGTCTGGTGCAGACATACGCCGACGCGCTGCCGGACGAACTCTCGCCTGCCGAGGAACGTCGCTTACAGCGCTACATTACGCGCCGGGTAGAGCGCATCGAGACCGAGGCCGCCCGCGTGCGCGAGAAGATCCGCGTGTACGAGGCCGAGCGCCGCCGCACGAACGCGCGCCAGGAAGAGCAGCCGTCGCTTTCGGTTCGGCGCTACCTGGCACATCTCGCGTACCTCACCGACCTTCCGAAGGGCGATCCGGGCCCGCCGCGTCCATCGAACACATCTACGAACGGGCAAGCCTCGGCAGACACGCCCGACCGCCCCGCGCCAGTTAGCGAGGGCCCGTGGTGGACACAGGGCACGACGTGATCGGTGAGCGGCTATTCGTCATCGAGGAGTTCGTCGACGGTGGTTTCGGAGCGGCCCTCTTCGGGCGTATCGCGGACGAGCGCGAGGATGGCGGCGTGGGGCACAATGAGATAATCGGTGCCCTCGAAGCGGATTTCGGTGGCTTTTTCGCGCATAAAAAACGCATAATCGCCGACCTCAGCCTGTAGCGGCAGGTAGCGGATGGGGCGTTCGTTCTGCTTCCAGGTCTCGCTCTCCGAATACTCGGGATTTGGGGTGAGGTAGCCCGGTCCAGTTTTCATGATGCGCCCGCCCTTTACCTCTTCCTGGGCAGACACCGTGGCGGGTAAGAGCAGTCCCGAGTCGGTTTTCTGTTCACCCTGGCGCGGTTGAATGAGGACTCGGTCGCCTACAACGAGAAGCGTGCTCATGAAGGTAAGTGGTCGTAGGAAAAATACATGCGTATCCCGTACGACCCGATCAGGCAGCGGTTCAGCCAGGCGCAAAGAGGCAACGATTGGGTAGGGCTCCAGCCTATGCGGGAGCGCTCCTGACAAGAGTTCTCTGGGGGCGAACAGTCCCCATCCGTCCGTAAAGGCTGATCAGCACAGGCTACAAAGACATCCCCATCATTTACAGCATGTAAAAAATGGTATAAACAATAAGGCTTACAAGTCCGGCGGCCAGGGCCAGCCAGCGAATGGCGCGGTCAATGGCGTTTTCCATGGGGATTAGGGGCGTGTGCAGGTGGGGAAAATCGACACAATCACTCTTGAATCAACGCATTTACATGCACAAGCGGGCCGTTGGAGGCATCTTCGTGCTGTTGATGCGCTATCTGTGGGGAGCAAGAGTGTATTGATGGATGATACACATATTCACCTAAAGATTTTAACAAAAGGCATGCCGATTTGCAAATGATTTAACAGTCAGCAATCATGAAACTCATGAGAGCCGGTGGGGCACTGTTCACGTTGGGAAAGGCAGAGAAAGTTATCCGTCCGTCTCTTGCGTAAAACACGTGTCAAGAAGGTGGGTGGCTGTGTCATGCAGGGCGGGAAGCGGAGCGCATGGTGAGGGCGAGTGTCGGGGCGTAATGCGCTGTGCAATTTCGTGCACAACCTGTAGCGCGCAGCTCCACGACAGCGTAACGCCTGCCCCGCCATGGCCGTAATTATGCACCGTAGGACGCTCAGGCGAGGCATCCCAGCCCAAACGCACCCCTTCGCCCTCGGGCGCACGCACGTACCGGAGTCCGCTAACAACACGCATGGGGGCGCTCCGAAAGTCAGTGCCCGTGAGTTGCTCAATGAGGTGGGCATTGGTAGACCACATGGCCTTGGGAAGTGCTACGCCATGCACATGTCGGGTCGGGCCACGCAGCGGGGTCATATACCCACCGTGGCGATGCGCAGGGTGCTTCGTTCCGCCCACAATCCAGGTGGCAGCGCGCGGGTAGAAGTACAACCCGCCGGGTACATCTTCAATGTGCGAGGGGTAGCACGCCGGTGAAGGCGCGTAGTTGTACGACTGCACCGCTGCCGAATCTGCCCAGGCAGCCCATGAAACGGGCGGATCGATGTGCAGCAGATGCCCATGCAGAAATGTGGCGGGGGCCTCGTCTGTAAAGACACGAGGAGCGCCCGCCCCTAAACAGTTGACCCACACATTGCCCGGTAACGCTGAGCGGTTGTCGGGTGTGATGTGCATTCGCTGGATTGTGCCCCCCGCGGTTTGGTACAAGGTGTACAACTGGCGTACGTAGCGCGGAGCATCCACAAACGTCATGTTGAATGTCCACCCGAAGAGAGCGTTGGCCTGAGACCGACGCGGCAGGCCAGGAGCACCGCGTCCGTCAGTCGGAAGAAGCGTGAGGTGGCGCAGCGCGTCGAGGTACGCCGGCAGGTCGGGAGGCGATTCAAAAAGTTCGGCGTGGCGCTGAATGCGTACGCCCCAGTGCGGGAGGTCGGTGAACACGTCGAAGCAAGCCTGGCTCCAGCGCGTGTGGCGGGTCGGGTTTGCAATGCGTACCGCATGCGGAATAACCGACGCCGCCGGGTAGTGGCTGGCCAGACGCGGCCAGTCGGCGCCGTAATGCATGTCGGCGCGGGCGGCGGTGACGAGGGTTGTCGAGTAGCCATACGCGCGAAGCAGCAGCGCGGTGGTGATGCCCGAAATGCCGCCTCCGAGCACTGCAACCTGCATCCACCTACCAAACTGTGAGTCAAAGAAGTCGAACGATAGCGGGCTCTGGAAAGCGGTTACCGCTTGCGCACCATAATCCAGTTGGCACCGGCATCGTCGCGATAGAGGTGCACATCCACCAGGGTAGGACGCATTTTATAGGTGAATGTGTACGTGAAGTACTCATCCATCTCGCCCTGCTTCAGGCCATCACGGAAACGCCCGTAAAACACGCGGTTGTTGCTGCATGGGGCAAGCTCATTGAAAAAGTTTTGCCCGAGGGCCTCTTCTGGGTCAACACCGCTCAGATTTGACTCGTAGGTGTTGTAAAACTGCACGGTGCCGTCATCATCGAGCTGGATGATACCGAAGTGGGCGTTGTTGAGCGCCTCTTCAGAGGCATTGCGCAGTTGCTCACCAACCATGGGATCCTCAAACGAGAGATCGGATTCAGCTTCGGCAGCGTCGTCGGACGCAGCGTCTTCCGTTTCCGGAGACTCGCTTACGTCTTCATCGGACGATGCGGGGGCTGTGGTGGAGTGAAGCTCTGACGATGACGAGCGGCTGGACTGCTCTTTCAGATACGAGAATAAGTCGGAGGTTGAAGAGTCACTCATGGCAGTGGAGTGGGCAGCAAGGACGGGGCCATCGAATGGGTGGAAGACGACATACGCGTTCAGGCGGTGCGAAGCAAGATCCAGGCAGTGCCCGAAGTCGAGTCGTAGTACAGGTGCACGAGCGCAACGAACGGCGGATGCGAAGGGGCGCTGAACAGATGCGGAAAGCGCGCATCGAGCCGCTCCTGTTCAATGCCTGTGTGGAAGCGTCCGTAGAACGCATCGGTGGCCGCGCTGGGGGCCAGGTCGAAGAAAAAGTGTGCTTCGTTGGCGTCTTCCTTTGAACGCAAGCGGTCAAAGAGAGGCAGCGCGTACGCCGCATCGTTTAGCGTGAGGAGGCGCCCTTCGTTGTCGAGCTGGATTGCAGCCAGATCGAGGTCGTTGCGGGCATCAGCATCCATAGTCGGCAAGGTAGCCCGGAACTCTGCATCAGCAAGCGCCGGAGCGGCGTGCCATTCGGTATCGGGGGAAGCTTCCTTGAGAGAGGCTTCCTTGGAAGGGCCGTCATTGGGGGACGCATGATCGGCAGCTTCGGTAGGAACATCCTCGGTAGGGGACTCCGGCGCTGGAGCTTCGGTTTCGGCAGGAGCAGAGGCGATGAGCGTGCGAATCTCATAGGGTTCCTCGATGCCCAACTCCTCTTTCAGCGTGACCCACTCGCGGACCATATCAGGGTCCACGTTGGCCTTCCCGAGAGAGGGCTCGGCCGCCTGGGTGCGGAGTGCTTCGATCTCGTCGCGGAGGTGTTGGATGCGTGTTGTGGCTTCTTCAGCGGAATCGAATCCTTCGTCGGAGAGGGTTTCCTTTTCGCTATAGAGCGCTTCAAGTTGCTGAACCATGCTGTCGATGAGCGCCTCAAATCGCTCAGCATCGTCCAGGTCTTCATTGTCCAGATCTTCGGCATCCGGATCTGCATCGGAGGCTTCTTTGGTCGCGGACTGAAGGGACGCATCGTAGTCTTCGTAGATCGTTTCGAGCTGTGCGTTCATGTCTTCAACCATCTGGATGATGGCATCCGGATCCGAAACGCCGAGCTCGGATTGGAGCTTTTCTTGCCGGGTATAGAGCGCCTCCAATTGCTGGAACGTGTCTTGTTGCGTATCTGGAATCGAGGCATCGGCAGCAGCGCGGGCCTCCACATTTTCGTAGAGTTCCATGAGCTGTTCGTTCATGTTGCGAATCATATGCACCGCTTCCTCGATGCTTTCGATACCCAGTTCCTCCAACTGCTCCTGATCCTCGTACAGCGAGGCAACCTGCGCATCGATCTCATTATTACGTTTGGCGATGCGACGTGCCTCCTCGACGGATTCAACGCCCAGCGTATCTTGCAGGCCGGGTGGTAGTGTGCCGTTGGGTTCGTTCACATCGTGCTGCACATACAAATCGTCGAGCTGCTCTTCCATACTGTGAATCATGGACACAGCATCTTGGGCTGTAAGCCCTTCTGCCCGCAGCACTTCGCGCTCCTCGGCCAGATCATTAAGGTCTTCGGTCAGGCTGCGCACCATAGCCTCCATCTCGCGAGCATCTGCGGCTGAGGAGATACCCAGAGTAGCGCTAATGGCATCGAGCGTTTCGGCAGCCTCGAACATCTCGTCGTCTGGAAGCGGTGCTTCGGCCAGCCGGTCGACTTGGCTGGCAAGGACATCCAGGTACGACGCGACGTCTTCGGCATGGTCTATGTTAAGCTCGCGGGGCACATCCATCCCCAGGTGGTCGAGCGCCCGGCGCACCGATGCGCTGAACGCGTCGAGGCGATCAACGAAGTCTTCCGCTTCCTTGATGTTAGAGATGCCCAGGACCATGCGAATGGCCGAGGCCGACTGAAGCACTTCCGTGTCGGGGCTGGTGTTGCGTGCGTTTTCTCGCAGCCGTTCGTTCTCGCGCTGCAGGGCGTTCGCCGCTTCAATGAGGCCCTCGGCATCGTCGTGCCCGGCCTCGCGGATGGCTTCACGGTCCTCATACAGCGTCCCAAGCCGCTCTTTCATCGTTTGGATGCGATGAGCGGCCTCGTCGTAGGTGGTTACGTTGAGCGCATCGAGAAGCGCATGCGGCGCGGTCACCTGTCCCTCTTCGTCTGTAAGAGCATTTAGGCGCGCTTCGAGGGTCGCATTGCGCTCGCGCAGGTCTGCAATTTGCTGATGCAGACGGGTAAGCACCTGCTCAAACTCACTCAGCGTAATGAGGTCGTCGGGCAAATCACTGCGCTCATCCAGCGCCTCCAGTTGACTGGTGAGCGTCTGAATGCGGGCAATTGCCTCATCGGGGCCGTCAGCCCCAAGCAACCGACAGATGGTGTTCCATGCCTCGACAAGATCTTCGTACGAAGGGTTAGAAGCGGAGGGAGCGGACGGCTCAGCCATAGCCATTCGGGGTCGTTAGTAGAGTAGACAGTCAGCGTGCAGAGCGCAGGAGCGCTGGTGCGGTCACGCTTGCCCGATGTGTGTATGTCCGTAACGAGAACACAGCGCAGCAAGGTTCCTCCACAAGGAGGATGCGAACGCAGCTACGTATATGCAATGCATTCGACACCATTTGCTCCAAAACCATTATGAAAGCATCATACGTAGGGTCCCCACAATCTAACTTAAAAAAACAAAATAGGGAATGACATTATCGCATCCCTAATTTGGCTGATCTAAAGCGTGGGCACTGTAATGAAGTCGGTATATACGGCATCAGCATGCAGCATTTGACCGTTCACTTCATAGACTTTGCAGCATATATCGGTCCAGGCGCTTGTCGCTTGGACACGTACCTGTTGGTTTATTCTTTTTTCTGATTGCTATGCCCGTGACTGCCCCACCATCCAGTAACTCTACCATGACCGTTGAGGAACAGAACAACGCTATCCACGACGCACTGGAAGACCCGCTCGATGAGCAGTGGAAAACGGTGCTTAGTGAATGGGACGGGGGCACCACAGCCCAGCGCCGGGCCATTCGAGCCTACGTGTCGGGCGTTCGCAACCGCATTGTGCAAACGCTTGATGACCTGGAGGAAGTAAACGAGATCCGACAGGCATTGGCAGTGCAGTATCTGGAGATGAAGTGCCATTGGACACTCCTGAACACGCAGATCCAAAGCCAGACGGCGCGCGACGGGGTCCCCGACGAAGCACTTATGTATCGTGCTACGTGCGTGAGTCTCATCATTCAGGCAATTGAGCCGCTGCTTTCCCAAGAACGCATTAACACGCTCACGCAGATGCTGGCCGAGCCCATCGAGTAACCGCACTTCACCTGCAGCACACCACGCCAAATTCTGGCTTGCAAAGAGGCTTGGGCCCATTGGTCCATATCGGCACGCGCCCAAATTCGTCTCCATCTCCACCACAGCATGGTGACAGGAGGGCGCTTCTTTTCATACACTTGAAGCGTTCCTGCTCCATTTGATGACGTGATAATGCCCAAAGGCCGCCTCATCGACCGGCTGTGGGCGGAGCAGACGGAGCACTTTGGCCTGGCAGCGTCCCCACCCAACGCCCGCCTGATGACGGCGTGCTACGTGCCCGCAAACTGTTGCACCACCCGGCGGGCCCGCTCCATGTGCGTTGGCGTCGCCCAGGTGGCCCATAGGTCGGGCACCGGCATCGTCACCGTGCGCAAGTGACCCGATGCCGGATCCTCAAACCGCAGTCCGTAATGATGCAACGCAATACCCGGGCGGCGCACCTTGACCGACGCCCCGTAGCGTCCATCGTGCACCACCGGATGCCCGCGCTGTGCACACTGCAGCCGAATCTGATGCGAGCGCCCGGTATCCAACTGAACATGTACAAGCGTACGCTCGTCATCGGTGAGGAGCGCCTGGTACTGAAGTTGTGCCGCCTTGGCCTCGGGGTGATCGGGCGACACGATCTGCGGTCCGGTGGCTGTCTTGGCAATGGCATCTTGCATCGTACCCACGCCCTGCATCGGGCCCTCAACGAGCGCCAGGTAGTGCTTATCGATCGTGCGGTTCTGCACCTGCTCGCTTAGCTCACGGGCCGCATCCGAGTGCTTCGCCACAATGAGCAGCCCCGAGGTGGGCCGATCCAGGCGGTGCACCAGCCCCACAAACGGGGCGCGTTCCGCGTCGGTGCGCCACTGATGCTTCAGCACATCGAACACGTTGGGCTTGCCGGTGGCGTCGGGCTGCGAGAGCAACCCGGCGGGTTTTTCGACGACCGCCCACCCATCGGTTTCAGCAGCAGCGCGCAAGGGCGGCGAAAACGAAGCAGTGTCAGACATGGGCAGCACGGGGCATCAGCAGAAAACAACCGTGCGGTTTGACGAGCCACATCCTCGTTTGTTTGCCCGTTGTTTGCGCACGTCCCACATGCACATTGCGCCAAACCCTGACAGCAGGGTGTGCCATTTCGCGATATGTTGCTCTGCTCGTTTCCGTTACTATTGCGGATGCTTATGTTTGCGCTCTCCCGTTCAATATCCCCGCGTTCCATGCTTCGGCTCTGGGTGCGTGCTCTATCTCTTGGTGTACTGACCCTGCTGCTTCTCACCGTAAGCAGCCGGTCCGCGCCTGCCCAGTCGCCCTTTGAGGCGTGCCTGGACGCCACCAGCGGCAACGCCACTGTCATTATTCCCGCCAACGCTCAGATCTCCATTGACGGACGTACGCTGTCTCCCGGCGACGAAATTGCAGCGGTTGATGCGAACGGACAGTGTGTGGGGCACCTTACGTGGTCGGGCACCGGCAGCGAGGCGCTTACGGTGTGGGAGGCCGGACTCTTCCGCGACAGCCGCGCGGGCCTCCACCCCGGCGATCCGATTGCGCTGTGCGTATGGAGGCAGGACGACAAGCGTCTGTTCACCCCCGAGAACAGCACCCTCAACATCCAGCTCGACACCTCGGCCCCGCACCTGCGCGATACGCTCCGCTACCAGCGCAACGGCATGTACGTGGTCGAGGCGATTGTCGTGGAGCCCGGATCGTAAGAACAGTTCGCTCCGGAAGGACGCCGTGTAAGGTTCTGAGATTAGCTACCGGATGCTACGACACGCTCTCGCAGGGCCGTCCCATAGCCGGAGATCGCTTGCATCTCCGGCGGCATCTGTGCCAGGCCCCCACTTTCATCTCTGTCGTGCATCATACCAACCATCTTTTGATGGGTCCACGGGCGGCATAGCCTACATCTCTCCATCGCCCTGTCATCCCGGACAAGGCGCCTCTGGCGCCGCTGATCCGGGATCCATTCGCCGGTTGAAGGCTGCCTTCACGTCTCGCACGCATCCATCCATTGGGAGATGGATCCCAGATCGTCTGCCGACGGTGATCGGCATCCGTCTGGGATGAGCGTGTAGGTGCATAAACACGCACTTCTGCACGGTCAACAGCACATGCATGTATAGCACAACGCGTTCTGAGATTAGCTACCGGATGCTACGACACGCTCTCGCAGGGCTGTCCCATAGCCGGGTAACCTGTGCCGCCCCCTGTCGGTACCGCTTGCGTCCCCGGCGAAGACACAACAGAATAGATGCGACGCTGCCAGGTCCTGTGGTTAATCTCACAGTATCACAGAGCCATGCGACGAGCGGGCTAAACAGATACGGCGGAGGCCACTCAGGGGCTCTGCCCCGCCGCACCTGCATCGGGAGCCGCTAATTCTAAAGTGATCGGTGTCGTCAAAGGAAAGGATAGATTACTTCGTGCGTCGCTTCGCTCGGCTCCGGATCTGCTCCCGACAGCCCTTGGGATTGGCCGGGATGACTGCCTGGGAGGCATCACTTGCGGTCGAACACAGGCAGCGCTGCTTCGGAAAGATCGGCAAGCCGCGGTGCGTTGCGGTCGGAGGCGGACAGAACGGGTGCTTCGACCGGCCAGTCGATGCCGAGCGCCGGGTCGTTCCACCGGATGGTATGTTCGCAGTCGGGGGCATACTCGGCAGTGCATTTGTAGGCCACGAGCGCATCGGAGGCCCCCACCACAGCAAATCCATGCGCAAATCCGGGCGGAATGTACACCTGGCGCCCGGCCTCCGCATCCAACTGAACCGCAATGTGCTCCCCAAAGGTGGGACTGCCCTGCCGAATGTCAACGGCAATGTCATGGATTCACCCGGCCCACACGTCGATGAGCTTGCCCTGCCCGTGCGGATGCTGATAGTGCAGTGCGCGCACCACGCCGGGTTGCGAGCGCGACACGTTGTCTTGCACGAACGGCCCGGCAATGCCCGCCTCTTGGTACCGCGAGGCGCGCCACACCTCCCGAAAAAAGCCGCGCTCATCGGGGTAGCGGGTCGTGTTGATGCAACGAACAG
>NZ_JAWOAR010000013.1:0-12478 GCF_046498435.1 Longimonas sp.
CTCCTCGTGTGCGCGCCACCATCCGTAGGCCAGCAGCACCGTACCAAAAAGGAGTCCGAGTAGCGGAATGTGATTCAGGACGAGATGGAAATGGGCAGCATTCATGGCGATTGTGCGTTAAGTGGCTAAGAGAAGACGGAATGCACCATCTGCCGGCAAGAGGCCAGTCAAATGACGTCGGGGCCTGTGCGAGGCGTGCGAATGTCGAGGGCCTGGCGCACGGGCAGCACGAAAATCTTTCCATCGCCCCGGCGGCCTGTACGTGCGTGATCGGCAATGGCCGCCGTGATTTCGTCGATACGGTCGTCGTGGCAGACGATCTCCAGCTTGAGCTTTTTGATGTAGGGCGTGACGGCCTCGTCGTACGTACGCTCCCCCTCGGGGCCTGCCTCGTGACCAAAGCCCTCAACAGTGCTCAGACTGGCGCCGGGCACCTTCATCTTACGAAGCTGGTTGACGACGGCGTCGCGCATGCGAGGGCGGATGTAGGCAACAATCATCTGCATAAGCGTATCGGGTGTTGGTGGGAAGCATACGGGAGGGATGCGGAGTCGGCGGGGTCAACCATTCGTCTGGCTGGAAGCAGGGGCGGGTTCGGCAGACTCAATGGCCTGGTCGATCTCTGAAGTAGGCTGCGCTGACGGGTTGAACAGCACGTAGAGCGTAGGAAGCAGTAGCAGCGTGGAGGCCAGCAGCGTAAAGAGTCCGCCCACCACCACCGCCGCGAGCGGTCGTTGCACGTCGGAGCCGATGCCGGTGGCAAACAGCAGGGGCAGCAGACCCAGCAGCGTGGTCATGCCTGTCATCAGAATGGGGCGGAGGCGTAGCATAGCGCCCTCGCGCACCGCGTCGTAGAACGACCGGCCCTGCATCCGAAGCTCGTCGATGAAGGAGATCATCACGATGCCGTTCTGCACGGCAATGCCCAGCAGCGCAATGAATCCGACCGAAGCCGGTACGCTCATGTACAAGCCCATCGCCCAGAGCACCACGATTCCGCCAACTACAGAGACGGGGATGTTGAGGAAAATAAGCATTGCCTGCTTGACGGAGTTAAACGTCATGTACAGCAGCATGAATACGATAGCCAGCGTGATCGGCAAAATAAGCAGGAGGCGGTCGTTGGCGCGCTCCTGGTTCTCAAACTGTCCGCCCCAGTCGATCAGGTAGCCGGGGGGCAGGTCAACTTGTGCCTGCACGGCAGACTGCGCCTCTTCAACGAAGCCGCCAATGTCGCGTCCAGTTACGTTGGATTCGACAGTCAGCTTGCGCTTCCCCTGCTCGCGGCTTACCTGAGCCGGCCCCTGCGTGAGGCGGACGGTGGCTACGTCTTGCAAGCGGATCTGCGTCCCGTCTGGCGTAAACAGCGGCACGTTCCGGACGGCCTCGGCGGAGTTGCGGTCTGTATCGGCAAACCGGCCGATGAGGTCGAAGCGGCGGTCGCCCTGCAGCACTTCGGTGACCCGCTCGCCGCCGACGGCCAGCGCAAGAGTGCGCTGCACCGCATCTACCGAGAGTCCGTAGCGGGCGGCATCGGCGCGGCGGATGTCAACTTCCAGGTAGCCGAAGCCCGCCACCTGTTCAGGAGCCACATCGGCATGGCCCGGAACGGAGCGCAGTACGTCGGCCACCTCGTCGCCCAGCCGCTCCAGTTCGTCGAGATCCTCGCCGTAGATCTTGACAGCTACCTGACTTTTTACGCCACTGACCATCTCATCCAGCCGCAGCGCGATGGGCTGGGTGAACGAGAACCGGGCGCCCGGCACCTGGTCGAGCCGCTCACGGAGCGCATTCACGAGTTCCTCCTTCGAGTCGAAGCGCCACGTATCGCGCGGGGTCAGGTTCACAATCATATCCGAGAGCTCTTGCCCCATCGGATCGGTGGCCACCTCGGGGCGTCCGGTTTTGCTCACCGCATCCTCTACTTCAGGAAACTCCAGCAGCGCTGCCTCCACCTGCGTCTGCACGCGCTGGGTGGTGCTTAGCGCCGCAGAGGGTTTCATGGCGGCCTGGATGGCGATGGCGCCTTCTTCCATCTGTGGGGCAAACTCGGAGCCGGTGATCGTATAGACGCCGATGCCAACAGCCAGGGTCACGCCAGCCAGGGCAAGTGTCAGGCCCTTTCGCTGGAGCGCGCTATCGAGCAGCGGGCGGTAGATCCGCTTGGCAAAACGCACAACCGGATTCCGCTCTGCAATATCGTCATCTGCTGCATCCTTCTGTTTCCCATTTGAGCCAAAGAAGCCCGCCGTACCCGCGCCTACGTTCTTCAGCAGGTACGAACTAAGGGCGGGGGCCATGGTGAGCGCCAGGAAGAGGGAGGCCATCAGCGCAAACGAAACCGTGAAGGCCAGCGGGCTGAACATGCGGCCTTCCATCTGCTGCAAGGTAAAAAGCGGCAAGAACACAGCGATGACGACCCCCACGGCAAAGGCGATAGGCCGCGCCACCTCGCGACCGGCGCGCACCACAATGAGCCCGATGGACTCGTCGGGGTTCTCCTCGCGCATCCGGTAGATGTTTTCTACCATCACGATAGCCCCATCCACGAACATACCGAGCCCGATAGCCAGTCCGCCGAGACTCATCAGGTTGGCCTTGAAGCCAAAGTAGTACATCAGAATAAACGTGATGAGCGCCGTCAGGGGCAGAATGAGGCTCACAATAAGCGCCGAGCGCCAGTCGCCCAGAAAGGTCAGGAGCACGAGGATGACAAGCAGGACGCCGATCATTAGGCTGCCTGTGATCGTGTCGATCGCCTCCAAAACGAGGTTGTTGCGGTTGTAGAAGACGTCGACCTGCACGCCGGGGGGCAGCGCCTGCTTGAGTTCCTCCATTTTGGATTCGACGTTGTCCACCGCTTCTTGCGCATTGGCGCCGCGCTGCATCAGTACGATGCCAGTGACGACCTCGCCTTCGCCGTTCATCGTGGCGCCGCCGCTTCGCATGGGCGAGCCGACCTCCACATCGGCCACATCGCTGATGAGGACTGGGGTGCCATCCTGGCTGGTGATAACCGTATTTCGGATGTCGGTCAGGACATCGCCCGACTCCGCGCCCAGCCGACCGATGCCGCGCACGACAAACTGCTGATCGCGCCGCTCGATGTATTGGCCGCCGGCGTTCCGGTTGCTCTGGCGCAGGGCCTCGTAGGCCTGGTCGAGCGTAATGCTTTGGTTGACGAGGGCTTCTGGATCAAACAGTACGTGGTACTGCTTCACGAAGCCGCCCAGCGAGTTGGCTTCCACCACGCCAGAGACAGTGCGCAACTCGGGACGCAGGATCCAGTCCTGCATCGTGCGTAGCTCGCGTGGCGAGTACGTGTGCTCGTCGCCGGGGACGTCGCGGAGGGCGTACTGGTAGATCTCGCCCAGGGCGGTGGTCACGGGCGCCATGGCGGGCTTGGCGGTGCTGGGGAGTTGATCGCGCACCTCGCTAAGGCGCTCAAAGACCAACTGTCGTGCAAAGTAGATGTCGGTATCCTCTTCGAACACAAGCGTAACCACACTCAGGCCAAACTGACTCAGCGACCGGCTTTCGACAACGCCGGGCAGGCTGGCCATGCTGGTTTCGATAGGGTAGGTCACCGACTGCTCCATCTCCACCGGCGAAAGGCCCGGCGCCTCCGTCAAGATCTGAACCTGCTTGTTTGTGAGCTCCGGGTAGGCATCCAGCGGAACCGCACGCCAGCTGTAGAGCCCCCACCCGGCCAGCGCCACAGTAAGGAGCAGAACAAGTACGCGCTGCTTGACAACAGACTTGATAAGGGCGTCGAACATAACGGGTTGAGGTCAGGATGATGCAAGGAATTGAAGCGTCGTGTCGGGACGGTCAGCCAGTCTGGGCGTTAGGCCTGCTGATTGTCGATGGCGCTCATGATCTGGAAGGCGCCGTCCATGACGACATTCGTGCCAGGCTCCAACTCGCGAACCACCACTGTACCTTCTTCATCGGCGGGCGCGTCGACATCCTGGCGGCGGTAGGCATTGTCGCCTTCCTCTACAATGACATAGGTGCCGCGCTCATCGGTCATGATGGCATCGGCCGGAAGCGAAGGGGCTGCTGCTCCGGTAACGGCCACGCGCACTGTGGCGAACATGCCGGGACGTAGCGACCCGTCGCTGTTACTGAGGCGGATGCGCGCGCTTACGGCACGGCGTTCGGTATCCACCTGCGGCACCAGTTGGGCGATCGTGCCCTGGTATTCGCGGTCTGGATTCACGGGCGTCTGCACCGTCACCGCTTGTCCCTCGCGAACCCGATCCAGGTTGCGCTCAAACACATCGGCCACCACGCGGATGGGTTGCAGGTCAACCACGTAAAACAGCTCCATGCCCGCATCCACAGGACCCCCCAAGACCGCCATCCGGTCGAGTACGGTGCCGCTGATCGGCGCTTCCATAGGCAGGGTATTCAAGTCCTCTTCGCCTTGCGCCACGCGCTCAATCCGGCCAGGACGCACGCCAATGGAGCGGAGCTCTTGTCGGGCCGTCGCCCAGTCGCGTTCGGCGGCGGTTAAGTCTTTGGTGAGGCCCACGCCGCGCTCTTGAAGCCGCTGCTGGCGATCCAACTCATCGCGCGCCTGCCGCAGGGCTGCAACCCGCTGGCTGAGTTCGGGCGCTGTGACTTCCGCCAGCACCTGGCCCTGCTCAACCTGCGCCCCCACGCCTACATGCAGCGCGTCGACCCGCCCGCTGATCAGCGACGTGACATAGGCCTGCTGATCTGCTTCGGGGAGCACGCGCGCCGGGAGCGACAGGTGGCTCGTAACGGGGCGTTCCTCCACGGTTACGGTGGTGATGCTGAGTTCGCTACGGGCCGCGTCAGTCAGCGTAATCTGATCTGGCGGTGGCGCTTCTTCAGAGGAGGAATCATCAGTAGAAGAGGGCGCATTGCTGGTGCATCCAACCGCAAAAAGGAGCAGAAGCAGGGCAATCGGAGGCAGAGAGCGTACAGGCATAGTCACAGAAGCAGTAGAGCAATAGAAGGAAGCGGAGAAGCGCACCAGTTGTGTTAGTCAGCAGGCGCCAGCCGGTCGGCAGGAAGCAGGGGCGGGGTGTCGGTGGGACGCACGCCCATCGCGTATTCGAGCGCGGAGAGGCGGCGCAGGTAGCCCGCGACCAGGTCGATCTGGAGCAGCCGGGCCGAGCGGGCGGCCTCCATCGCATCCAGCAGCCCAACCAGGTTCAGTTCGCCTTCTTCATAGACATACTGCGCCTGCTGAAGCAGCGAGTCGGTCGATGCAAGCACCTCGCCCGAGAGCCGGTCGATACGGGTGCGGTAGCTCTGCGCCTCGGTGTAGGCAGAGCGCAGCTCCACCTCAACAGCGCGTTTTGCATCTGCGTGTTGTGCCTGTGCGCGCTGCTGTTGCGCCTCCTGAGTGCGAACGCGCGTGCGCCCACTGTCCCACGTAGGCAGATCAATACTGATACCCGCCTGGTAGCCCCACGCTGCACCGCCGGGCTGGTCGCGCAAGACGGATCCGAGCGAGAGGTTGATGTTGGGGATGCGCCCGAGCCGCGTGGCCCGAAGCTGTTGCTGCTCTGCATCCACCCGCGCCTCGGCCGCGTTGAGCAGTCCGCGCTGCGCCAGGGCTTGGGTGCGTAGCGCATCGTATTCTGCGTCGAACGACGGGGCCTGCAGGGTGCCGGCAACGGTGTAGGTTGTGAGCGTTTCGGGGGCGGCTGCCTGCATCGTGCTATCCGGCAGAATGTGCGCGGCCAGACGCAGGCGAGCGTTGCGGCGGCTGACCGTGGCATCGGCCAGGGCGTTCTCGAAGTCGGATACCGCCACACGCATCCGGGCCCGCCCGAACGGACTGAAGTCGCCTTCCTCGTAGCGCACGTCGGCGGCGTTGGCGGCTTCGGTCACGGCATCGGTGAGCTGCTGAAGGGCTTGCACCCGCGCCTCGGCGGCGACTACGTTAAGGTAGCGCGTGCGCAACTCATGGAACGCTTGCGCCTGCGCTTCCTGATAGGAGAAACGGGCCGCTTCGGACGTGTGCGTGGCAGCGCGGCGCTGGGCACGTTTGCTGCCTGGATACGGGAGCGTCTGCGTGAGGCCCAGCTCCGTTTCGCGCTCGGTGCCGCCGGTAGGAAGCGGGATGCTCGTCTGCCCTGCTTGCACGGACGGGTTCGGCCAGAGCGCAGCATCACGTGCGTTGCGCGTTGTATAGTCGGCATCGGCCTGGGCAGCCCGCAGGCCCGGGTTGTTGGCCATCATCAGCGAGGTAGCCGTCTCCAGCGTGAGCGAGTCAGGCAGCGCACGGGGTTGCGCCTGCACACGCAGGGTGCTGAGGAGCGTCAGCACGCCAATAAGAAGCACAAGAGACAGCCCGTATCCATGCGAGTGCCATAAAGTAGGCGAGGATGTCAAAGCACGTTGCATAACCAGAGGGAAGGTAGAGCGGGTTTTCTGTGCACGTTATATCTTACAAGAGGCATATAGACAAGATCATTAGAGCCCGATTAGAAGCCCGTTAGAGAACGATTAGACATGGCTTTTAGGAGGGGTAAGGCGGCACCTCACGTGTGCCATCCGTATGATTACGTCCGTTCCATAACAGCATACGGCAGCATGGATGCGCATATTTTACTTGTTGAAGACGAAGCCGACATCGCCTCGTTTATTCAGCGTGGACTGAAAGAGGAGGGATACGTGGTGACGTGGGTTGCCGAGGGCGAGCAGGCGCTGGAAGAACTGCGCTCCTCCTCGGTTGATGTGGTGCTCCTCGACATCCGGCTACCCGGCATATCGGGGATGGAGGTGCTGAAGCAGGTGCGCGATCGCCTGCCGCAATTGCCGGTGATGATGCTAACGGCGCTCGATGCAGTCGAAGACCGCGTGGCAGGGTTGCGATCGGGCGCTGACGACTATCTGCCCAAGCCGTTCGACTTCGAGGAACTGCTGGCTCGCGTAGAGGCATTGCTGCGCCGTGCAGAGCACCTCGACGGGGACTCCGATGCGCCCGACGTGCTGCGTGCGGGGGACCTGCGGCTCGACCGTGCCGCGCACACTTGCACGTGTAACGGCACCCCTCTGGATCTTACGCCTAAGGAGTTCGACCTGCTGGCCTACTTCATGGCCCATCCTGGCGAAGCGCTCCAGCGTGCGCAGATCCACCGCGACGTGTGGGGGCACGACTTTGACCGTGGCACCAACCTCATCGACGTGTACGTGGCCTATGTGCGCAACAAGCTCAACGAAACCGCCTGCTGCGACGCATGCATCGAGACCGTACGGGGCGTAGGATATCGCTTTGTCCCCACCAATAACGCCGATGTCTCCTGATTGCACTCCATACCAGGTCTCCTCATGGCAAACCCGCCCGACACGCCGGCTCTGCCTAACCGGTCTACATTCCGACAGCGGCTGCTGCTTACCCTTGGCAGCGCGCTGGTCGTGGCGCTGGCCGTACTGGCTGCCCTCATCTGGCTGGGGGCGTATGCGTGGTTCAATCATACGGCCCACCAGGTGCTGCGCGCCGAGACGGAGCATGTGCTGGCGCAGGTGGTGGGGCCCGACGGTGCGCTGCGCGCTGATGCCTACGCATGGAACGAGCCGCACCATCTTTTCCACGGGGAGCACGTCGATCCCTTCTTCCTCCAGGTCTTCAACGCGGAAGGCGAACTGGTCCGGGCGTCCGAAAACATTGAATCCTTTTCCGACAATGCCTACCCTTCCCAGCTGGTGGATGAGCCCACACCGCCGGGGCGCTCATACGCACCACTGCGTACACTCCAGGTCGAAGACACCCGGCTCTACTATATGGTGCGGCCCATTCGCAATGGTGAAGGCACGCAGATTGGCACCGTACAGCTGGCCCGTCGGGATCCGGGGCTGCAGCAGCTGCACCAGCGGCTGGCGTTCGGACTTGGAGGCGGGCTCCTCGTTGTGCTTACGGGGCTGGGCGCGCTCATCTGGTGGGTGGCCGGACGCGTGCTGCGTCCGCTCGAAACCATCACCGCAGCCACACGCACCATTTCTGCCGATGCGTTGGGCACGCGCATCACGATTCCGGATGAGGCCGACCGCGAGACGGCGCAGCTGGCTGCTACGCTGAACACGCTCCTCGAACGGCTCGAAACCGCCTTCGACGAGATGCGCCGCTTTACGGCCAGCGCGGCCCACGAACTCAAAACGCCACTCACCGTGCTGCAAGGGCACGTCGACGTTACGCTCCGGCGTCCGCGCGAGGCCGATGACTACCGCGACACGCTGCGCCTGGCCCGTCGCAAAATTGGACACCTCATCGCCATGGTGCAGGGGCTGCTGACACTCGCACGCATCGACCAGTCGCCCCAGCCCGCCCCCGACGCCGAGGCCGATCTGGCGCAGCTCGTGCGTTCAGAAGCGCCAACCTTTCGAGATACCGCCGCCAAGCGCGACCTTGAGTTCGTGATCAACGCCCCCGAATCGGTGCCGGTGGCCGGAGCGCCCGAAATGCTGCGCGAGGTCGTGACGAATCTGCTCGATAACGCCGTCAAGTATACGCAGCAGGGACGCATTGAGGTGGCGGTACGCGTGCATGACGACGAAACAGCCGCGCTGGTCGTGTCGGATACCGGCGTGGGCATGACCGAGGACGAGCAGGCGCAGGCCACCGACCGCTTCTTCCGCGCTGCGTCGATGCATGCCACGCAAGTGGACGGCAGCGGCCTGGGGCTGTCGCTTGTCGATCCGATCGTGCGCTGGCATGGCGGCACGCTGCATATCGAATCGGCCCCCGAACGGGGCACGACCGTGACCGTGCACCTTCCGCGCTTGCCGGAAGCGTCCGCATCTTGAGAGCCGATCGGCGGGCCTCATTGCCGCGTAGATCGTTCTGCGAAGATCGTTACATCACGCTACAGGGTTGGCTGGATACGAAGGGGATTTGCTTCGTGTATGGGGGGCCCATTACGTATCAACGACTACACACCGAATCCCCCTGTACCACTATGCCCGACGACACAATCGAAACCACGCTCACTTCCATCCACCAGATGACGCCGCGTGTGAAGCAGTACGTGCTTCAGGCACCGGACCATGCGTTCGATTACGAACCGGGGCAGCATGTCCGTGTGGCGTTTGAGCAAGACGGCGATCTCGTGCAGCGCCCCTATACGCCTGTCAATCTGCCTGGTACCGACACCCTTGCACTTGGCATCAAAAAGTACGACGGAGGTCTGGTGTCTACGTACATGGACGAGCGTGAGCATGGCGATACTGTGCATGTCATCCCTCCTGGAGGCAACCTGCACCTGCGCGACACCGACCGCGACGTGGTGTTCTTGTCGACCGGCACCGGCATCACGCCGATGATTGCGATGCTGAAGCAGTATCTGCGCGAGGGCGCGGGGCAGGTAGCGTTCCTCTATGGCGAGCGCACACAAGAAGACATCATGTACCGCGAAACGCTCGATCACCTCTCGGCCGATCACGCCAACCTGCGGGTGCTCTACTCGCTTTCGCACGAAGAATGGGACGGTCCCACCGGCTTTGTGCAGACGCACATCGAAGACGCGCTCGGTGATGATTTCGACGATCCGCACTACTACATCTGCGGCATTCCGCCCATGGTGGTGGAGACGGAAGACGTGCTAAAAGACGAACACGGCGTTGCTGAAGACGCCATCTTCACCGAAGGATGGGAATCCAGCGCGGTGTAGGAGTACAGGCCGCCGCTTCTGTTGCGAAGGTCTTTTCTACTTGCAGCGACACACACACATCCGTTCGTAGGGACACGGCGCGCCGTGTCCCTACAGTTGTTTGGGGGCGTCGGTGGAGCCGGGTGTTGTGCTTGTGAGGGCGTGCCCTTTTCTGATGTAAGGGAATGCCGCCAATCCCCTTGCGAGAATGAACTTTGATGGGTATCTGCTTTATAACCAGTACGATATCCTACACACAATATCTGAGGTGCATTATGTACAACAATATTCTTTATCCGACGGATGGAAGCAAAGGGGCCGATTCTGCACTTGTCCACTGCCGCCACCTGGCCAAAGCCTATGACGCTACGGTGCACGTGCTTCATGCGGTCGAGCATTTTGCTCCGTATGGATTGGGCGGCGACGTGGAGGTGAAAAACCAGCGCGGAATGGTCGGAGACCCTAAGGGGGGCGAGGGGGGCATGACAGGCAGCCGAACGAAGCGACAAGAGATCAAGGAGCGGATCAAAGCACAAAGCGCGGAGATGGTCGCCGATGCTGCAAGCCGGTTGGGTGCTGTAGATACGCAGACGGTGGTAAAGGTCGGCAATCCGTACAAGGTGATCCTCGAAACTGCTTCTGACAGCAATGCCGACCTCATCGTAATGGGCACACACGGGCGAACGGGGTTGGATCGCTACCTAATCGGCAGCGTCGCCGAGAAAGTGGTGCGCATGTCTGATGTACCTGTGCTAACCGTGCGCCAAGAGGACACGTAACCCGCTTTAGTAGGGACACGGCGCGCCGTGTATGTGTTTAGCGACTTGTTCCAGATAGCCGGGGACGCAAGCGGTATCGCTGTCGCGTGGGAAACGCAGGAGCGTTCATTTGCAGAGCCAACGGGGGACCGTTGGCTCCAGTCTATCCCCCCTCAGTCGCTGGCGCGACCGCTTCCCTCTTTAGGGGAGCGATTGGGGGGACTGCTGCTTTACCTCACACCTCAACGTCATCCTGACCCACGACGACCGTCGGGGGGAAGGATCTCAACGCCAACCCTGCACGTGTGGCACGATCCTTCAGTGAAGAGCGCTGGATCCCGGGCAGTTATAGAATCGCGCTAAACACGTACGACGCCGTGTCCCTACTCGTCGCTCCACGGCGCCTCACGCCAGTAGCGGGGCGGGCGCTCCTCGCGCACTTCAATGGTCATCGCATCGGTAAAGGCGCGTCTGTGGCGGTCGGTGCTGGTGATGCGGATCACGAGCACGCCCTCCACGCCTGCCTCGTTGTCGTCATACTGGCCATCCCGATTCGTATCCGCAAACACGACGCCGCGAATGGTATCGCCGTCTGCTTCCCCAACAGACTGGGGCGCAGCAATCCACGGCTTGTTGGCATAAAGCGTATCAGCAGGGGTGGCGTACAGGGGGATGTGCAGCAGCGTCAGCACGCAGAGAGTGGCGATGCAGACAATGAGGCGGTGAGCATGCATGAAGATGGTGGGCTTGGATGAAGAGGGGCGGCGGCTTGCATCTAAACGCTACGCATTGCAAATATGAGGCGTGTTATGGAACCGCTACCTCGACGTGAATTCTGGTTCGAGTGGAGGGGAATATGGATGGGCGAGCGGGTTGCATTTTAAGCATGCGGACGCGTTATTTGGAGCCCGCAGAACCGCAAATGCTTTTCACCTCCAATGGCTGGTTTACTTCGTTCAACCCTCATTTTGGGCGCTGTGGTCATGCTGGCGATTTTCATTGGGATGCAATCCCGCCAGGATGGCCCCTCGGTGCCGTGTCCGCCCGAGGACACGCCTGCTGCGCCCGACTCGTTTGCCGTAGCGCTGGAAACAACCACCGGTGCAGTGACGCTGCGTCTGTATCGCGACTGGTCGCCCCACGGCGTGGACCGCGTGCACTGCCTGGTGCAGCACGGCCATTTTGATGGACTGCCCGTCTTTCGCGTGGTCGAGGGGTTCGTCGGACAGTTCGGTCTCACGGGCGATCCGGTTACCGACTCGCTCTGGGCGGAAGCGGGTATTCCCGATGAGCCGGTGCGGGCTTCCAACGAACGCGGCACCATTGCCTTTGCGCGCGACAGCGTCGACACACGGTCGGCCCAGCTCTTCATCAACCGGGCCGACAACGTCCGGCTCGACACCACTACCTATAACGGCGTGACAGGCTTTCCGCCGCTTGGGCGCGTCACCAGCGGCATGGAGGCCGTTGATGCGTGGCACAGCGGCTACGGCGAAGCCATCAGCCAGGACTCTATTCGGATTCAGGGCCGCGCGTACCTGGAGCGCGAATATCCAGACTTGGATGTGATCGAGGAGGCTCGGATTGTAGAGTGATTGCTTGGAAAGATCTGACAGGTCTCGGAGACCTGTCAGATCTAAATGCTGGGCAGGATGGCTGGGAAATGGGTCTTCCCTTCGCCGGATAACTTGTGCCGCCCCCTGTTGGCATTGCTTGCGTCCCCGGCGAAGGCACAACAGAATAGTCGACATTGCGGGTCGGACGCAGGAGCATCCTCCGCCCTATCGCACCGACGGGGGACCGTCGGTGCCAGGTCCTGTGATGAATCTCGAAAAGTCACAAAATATAGGTGCCTCCCATATCGTAGGGATACGGCGCGCCGTGTCCCTACGGAGCCAACATCTCATCGCAATGCATTGCCGCTGCACACCGCAAGGACGCTTTGGCGTCCGCAGAGCATGAGGGAATGGTTGTAGTAGGAGGTAAGCCCACCTTCATGCTTGTCCTGTAGCAAGGACTCCTCTTATTTGCTTTTATACCGATAGCAGTTTATTTAGTACGTGCAATACGAAAAACAATTATTGAACGTCA
>NZ_JAWOAR010000109.1:0-5146 GCF_046498435.1 Longimonas sp.
GCACAGCCGTATTACACCCAGCACCCAGACGTGCGTTTCTGTTGATGCGGTGCCCCTACCACACGTAACGCGGGTGTTGCGGATAAGACTGCTGTGTCCCTTCCACCTTGCATCCCCAGCGGCACGGACTTTGAGCGAAAAGCTGGATTCCGGATCGGCGGCTCCGGCACACGTTCCCCCGTCGGCGCGATGAGGAGTATGCTCCTGCCAGTTCCAATCCGACTATTGTCCCTCCTCGTCGCAAGGCTCTGCCTTGTGACGCACTTATTCAGGGGCTCTGCCCCGTCCAGGCTGCCTGTGGACTCACCAAAAGATGGTCGGTATGATGCACGAGGAGATGTGTGCCACCCGAGCAGGAGAGCGAGCGGCACCGCTTCCCATGACAAACCGGTGTGTGAGCAGAGCCACTACGCCTCATCCCCTGCATACACCAGCGCCACAAAGCGGTCGCGGTCGAGGCCGCCGAAGTAGGCGCTTACGTCCACCTCGCTGAGCGCGTCGTGCAGGGCCTCCGGACGGTAGGAGACGCCTTCGAGGTCGGCCTCCAGATCGTCCACCGCGCGGTGGCCCAGGAAGTCGCCGTAGATGGTGGCTTCGGTAATGCGTCCGTCATCGACCGAGAGCCGCACGTCGACCTCGCCCACATCGTCGAAGCGACGCGTGCGCTGCACATCGAACGCAGGCGAAGCGCCGTAATTCCAGTCCCACGTGCGGTACTTCTCGTCGGCCAGGGTGCGGGCGGCGTTCCAGTCGGATTCGGTGGGCTCGTAGACGGTAACGTCCTGCTCTGCCTTGAATGTGTCGAGCAGATGCGTGCGCAGATCCGCGACCGTAAAGGCGTCGTCCAGAAACTCGGCGATGTTCGCCACCCGGCTACGAGCAGACTTGTGACCCTTCGACTCAATCTTGCTTTGCTTTACGTTGAGGGCGTGGCTGACCTCGCTCAGATCACTGTCAAAGAGCAGCGTGCCGTGACTGAACATGCGCTTCCCGGTGGAATACTGCGCGTTGCCCGACACTTTACGATCGTTCACCACGATGTCGTTGCGCCCCTTGAGCTCAGCCGGTACACCCAGATCGTTCAGCGCGTGGATGACAGGCCGGGTAAAGTGCGTGAAATTGTTCAGGCGGTCGGGCGCATAGTCGGTGATGAAGCTGAAGTTCAGGTTGCCGGGATCGTGGTAGACCGCCCCGCCGCCCGACACACGTCGCACCACGTGGATGTCGTTGGCCTCCACATACGCCGCGTTGATCTCTTCAAGTGTATTCTGGTTGCGCCCAATGATAATCGACGGCTCGTTCACGTAGAAGAGCACGTAATCCTCGTCGTTGGGAAAGGTGCGCAGCACGTGCTCTTCGAGCGCCAGGTTGAGCGTGGGGTCGTGTATGGGCGTCGTATCCAGGTAGCGCATAAGGGAGGCGAAGGGAATCGGTTGCACAATAGTGAACGGCAGATTATCACGTACATGGATGGATACACAGGCGCGTGGTTTCCACAGCGGGAGGGGCGCGACATCTCCTTCACACTGTGCCGGATGCACCATCGAAGGGCGTTTGCGAGCGGCGTCCGTAGTGGCGTAGCGCGCCAGCAATCACGAGCAGGCTAAGCAGTCCCCACGCCACGGCCCAGACCTCTGCGGGCAGCCCGGTGAGCCCGGCCATGGTGGCGGCGTCGTTATGGGCATGGCCCGAGCGGGTGAGCGTCCACAGCGTCAGGATGCTGTTGAGTCCGTCGAGTGCGAGTTGCACGCCCAGAAAGATGACGGTGCCCTGCTGCCAGCGCGGCGGAGCGTACGCGGCCACGCTCCACAGCACCAGCGCCATGAGTCCGCCCACGGCCCAGGCCAGCAGTCCACCTGTGATGAACATGTAGGCGAGGGCCCCGCCCATGAGTGCAAGCCCGGCGAAGAGGGCCAGGCGGCGGGACCATGAGCGCGCCGGCCTGCGGGGGGAGGTAATGGCAGTGCTATGAAGCGCAGCCTGTGCCTGCGAGCCGGATGTGCGGGCGTAGGAACACATCAGGAGGCCCGAGACGAACGCTCCGAAAGCCAGCAACGATGCTCCGTATCCACTAAAAAACGCCGTCACGATAAGCAGCCCGCCTGCGGTAGACCACAGCGCGGTGCGCACGCGGGTTGCTTGCGTGCCAGCTACAAGGAGCGCCGCACCGACCACCACCGAGGCCAGGTAACCGGCCGGCGTCGCAATGAGGCGCACACCGCCGCGATAGCTGACGTAACCGCTGGTGTCCAGGCGGATGACAAACTGCTCCACCGAGCCGCCCGTCACGACTGCGGCCAGGGCGTGCCCGGCTTCGTGGATGAACGTGCCAACGAGGTCGAACGGGTAGATGAGCCACATGCCGTAGGGCACCAGCATGCACGCCGCCACTACGGCCATGGCGGCGAGGAGCATCTTTCGGGCCGTTGAATGGGAGGCCATAGCGAGACGGATTCAGGGAGAACGTGACAGATGCTGCGGTAGGATGCGCTGTAGCGCGCGGTTCTACAAACCCCAGAGGCTTCACGGCGTTCAGCATGCCCCCTTGGACGGGGCGTATCTCCGAACCAGCCCCACACTGCAAGTCATCCGCACGCTTCCGCACCCCGGTAGCGCTTGTGGGGAAACGTTCCGTATGCTATGTGCTGCGCATTCCTGTTAAGCATCCGCCCCATCTGCTCATGCTCAACTACATCTGGGCCGGGCTGATTATTTTCAGTCTGGTGTTTGCCCTTTCGACCGACGTGCAGGAGCTGTCGTCCGATCGCTACCGCAACGGCGACGCGTTCGAGGTTACGGTGTCCTTCCCGGAGGAATACAACGCCGACGCTCGCCGTCAGCCGGTGACGGTGCACCTCGACACCACCGCGTTTCAGGCGTTCTATCCGGATGCCGCCTCGCCCGACGCGCGCTACGACGGTGAGCTCGTGCAGACGCAAGACGGCGATCAGGTCGTGCTCGGCAGCGATACGGAGCTGCCGCAGCCCTGGCAAGATATGCGCGATTTCTACGGCGACGAGACCAGCGATCCGATTCGCGCCGAGGCCCAGCTTACCGATAGGCCAGGAACGGCGGTGCAGGCGCGCCTCACGTTTGAGCCGGTTCATTTTCGGAAGCTGAACGATATTGCCGCGGCCGCACTCGACTTTGCGGAGACTGCCGCCTCGCTGGCGCTGGGACTCATTGGCGTGCTGGCGCTGGTGCTGGGCCTTCTCAAGATTGGCGAGGAGGGCGGTCTCATCCACTCGCTTACGCGCTTTGTGCAGCCGGTGCTGCGCCCGCTCTTCCCAGAGCTGCCGAAAGATCACCCGGCCATGGGCACGATTGCGCTGAATCTGCTGGCGAATGTGTTTGGGCTTGGCAACGCCGCCACGCCGCTCGGCATCAAGGCAATGGAGGATTTGCAGAAAGAGAACCCGTCGGAGGAAACCGCGACCAACGCGATGGTGATGCTGCTGGCGCTGAATACGTCGAGCGTGCAACTGGTGCCGCCGGTGCTGCTCATTGCGATTATGGGCCTGCAGGTGAACGAACTGGTGTTCTCGATTGCGCTGGCTACAGCCTGCACCACGGTGGCCGGCATTGCGGGTGCGGTGCTGCTTAGCCGGATGAAACGCTTTGCCGACTCCAACCCGATGAACAACTCCTCATAGAGAAAATCCGCTCTGTATCCCTCTGTTTTATAACGTAATAGCGATATTCTATGCTTGAGACGATTCGCAGCATTGTTAGCATCCTCTCGTATTTTGTGCTTCCGGCGATTCTGGTCGGTTTCCCGCTGTACGGCCTGATTAAGGGCGTGCGGGTCTACGAGGTCTTTGTGGAGGGCGCAAAAGAAGGCTTCGACATCGCCGTGATGATCATTCCGTACCTGGTGGCCATTCTGTTTGCAATTGGAATGTTTCGGGCATCGGGGGCGATGGACTTTCTGGTGGATACGCTCGACCCGGTGCTGGCGTGGGTTGGTATTCCGGCGGAGGTGCTGCCCATGGCAATTATGCGTCCGCTTACGGGATCCGGGTCGGCGGCGCTCGTGGCGGATATGGTGGCGCAGTATGGCGAGGATGCGCTCATCGTGAAGATGGTAGCGACGATGTTTGGTTCGACCGAAACCACGTTTTACGTAATTGCGGTGTATTTTGGCGCGGTTAACATCCGAAAGACGCGGCATGCGGTGCCTGCAGGGCTGTTTGCGGATGCTGTGGGCGTGATTGCTTCGGTGTATGTGGTGCGCCTGCTCTTTGGGGGATGATGCACATCTGTAGTACAGTTCCACAGTGTACGTAGGGACACGGCGCGCCGTTGTATCTGTTTGGCGCGATTCAATGGCCGCCCGGGATATTCTTCCGACAGCTGTCGGAATACTGACCCCGGGCTAAGGAGCGGCACGATGTGAGTCAAACCCATAGCCGGGTAACCTGTGCCGAACCCTGTCGGTACCGCTTGCATCCCCGGCGATCTGTGGCACATCGCTAAACGCGTACATGCTCTGTGTCGTCACGAGATCATATCGCGCCGCAGGTCATCCTGACGCCGCTAGGCGGAAGGATCTCAGCGCCATCCCCACAGGCTCGCCACGCCCGGTGCGCGTAGGGTGCACCTCGTGGCCACTGAGCAGCAGGCCCCCCGACCGCAGGGGGCTGAGATGCTTCACTTCGTTAGGAGTTACGCACTTGACCCGAGAGGCGTCATTTCCTGCCTTAGGACGGGGCGGAGCCCCTAAACGACGGCGTCACGAGGCAGAGCCTCGCGACGAGATGACATTCGTAAGCGGCAACTGCGTAAGTCCTGAAGATTAAGAGGTAGCGGTTCAATGCTAAGTGATGGAAGGAATGGACCTGTAGCCGGAGACTGAGAATGCATTGTGCTATACATCTGACCGCTGTTGAACATACCGAAATGCTTTTTTATGCCCTCACACCGTCATCCCAGACGGAGCGGAGCGACGATCTGGGATCCATGCCCCAATGGAGGGATACGTGAGCGGAGTGCGTTCGCCCTCAACCGGCGAATTGCAGTAGTCGGCGCCGTGCTTTTGTGGGGCGTCTATGCCATGTTTTTGATATGGTACAAGGGGCTTAACCAGACCGGCATGAATGATGCCTATGGTTTTGCCCTGTGGATCTGGGCGGACCTGGCTGTGATT
>NZ_JAWOAR010000133.1:0-3416 GCF_046498435.1 Longimonas sp.
TTGCGCGGCACAGCCTGCAAACTTTTGGGGCGGATAGAGCTATAACATGTCTGTAATCTACCATTGCAAGCGATTCGCGTTGGCCTGGCGTGCTCAAGGCATACTGCCGACCGCATGCCGCGTGCACTTCGGCCTGCGGTATACATCCCCGCCGGGCCGGGCCTTCAAGCGGCGTGCTTTTCTCCCACACCCGCGCCACACGAAGGCGTCTCGCTTTGCAATCCCCCGTTTCATCGTTCCTTTTGTTCGAACTGACACGTTATGAATCGACTCTTACTCTATGCGTGCAGCGTCTTGCTGCTCGCCAGTTGGCAGCCTGCCACAGCGCAAACAACGGCCGACGGTGCCGCCTCTGCCGCCAACGGGTTTAGCTATGCGCTCGGCGTGTATGGCGACCAGGTCATCGCTGCCGAACCCGACATGATGCATGCCCCCGGATTGGTGTATGTGTTTGGTCCCGACGAGTCGGGCACCTACACCGAACAGACCCGCTTGCAGGCTGACGATGGCGAAGTGGGCAACGGTTTTGGCACGGCCCTCTCTGTGGCCGATGACCGCATGGCCATTACCGCTCCCAATGCCGACTCTATGGGCGCCGCGTATCTCTTTGAAGCTAACGATGGAGCCTGGTCGCAGATCGACCGGCTTGCTCCTTCCGACACGCTGGAGAGCTTTGGTAATAGCGTAGCGCATGGCGGCGATGTTGTGCTGGTCGGCGCTCCGGCCCACAACGATCGCACCGGCGAAGCCGTCGCGTTTTGGAACGAAGACGGCTCCTGGACCCAGGCCCGCCTGGCATCGGACGAACTGGACCTCGACAAGGGGGCTTCGTTCGGAGCCCGCGTAGCCGTGCACGAGAACACGATTTTCGTGAGCGCCCCGAATCATGACCGTGGAGTGGTGCTGGCCTTTACCTACGACGATGAGGCCGACGCCTGGACCGAGTCAGATCGCATTATGCACGACGACCTGACGGGCGGCGCGCGCTTCGGGTCCTCACTCGCCATCCACGACGATGTCATGCTCGTGGGCGCCTCGCGCCAGGAGGCTGGAACCGGCGCGGTGTTCGCCTTCACGTACGATGAAGACATCGAAACGTGGGCGCCAACCAGCACGCTCTCGGCGTTTGATGGCAGCAGCCGCTCACGCTTTGGCACGTCGCTCGCTTTTGACGGCTCCAACGCCTGGGTGGGCGCTCCCAACGACGACAGCCGCCGCGGCGCTGCTTATCGCTACACCTACGACGACGGGCGCTGGACCTCTGCCGAGCGCGTGTTTGTCCCCGAAATTGAGTCAGGCTATCGCCTGGGCGCAACCATAGCGGCCGGTACCTCCGTCGCTGCGGCTGGGCTCCCCGGCGGATCGAACGAAGCGGGCATGGCTGCCCTATTGCAGCCGGACGGCTCCTCCTGGACCGCCTCCCAGACCCTCGAAGGCGCTCCGGGCGTAGGTCTCGAAGCCCAAACTGGTGGCGAAGTTACCTGCGACGATGGTGAAGCGGGCACCTTCGACTGCGAGAACATCGATCTGCTCTCGTTCTTGCCGATCCATGAGATTGGCGGCGAGCGCGGCGTCAACGCCAACGACGTCTGGGGCTGGACCGACCCCGACTCCGACCACGAGATTGCACTTGTGGGCCTTACCAACACCCTTGCCTTTGTGGACGTAACCGACCCGGTCAACCCGGTCTACCTCGGCCAGCTGCCGATGACCGAGGGCGCACAGTCCAGTTCATGGCGCGACATGAAGGTGTATCAGAACCACATGTACGTGGTGTCTGACAACGCCGGTGAGCACGGCATGCAGGTGTTCGACCTCACCCAACTCCGCGACTACTACGGCACCGACGAGCCGAACACCTTCGAGCCCGACACGGTGTACGACCGCATCAACAGTGCCCACAACGTCTTCGTCAATGAAGACACGGGCTACGCTTACATTGTGGGAGCCAGCGGCGGCGGTGAAACCTGCGGCGGCGGCCTCCACATGGTGAACCTCGACGACCCGGCTTCGCCCGAGTTCGAAGGCTGCTTTGCCGACGATCGTACCGGGCGCAGCGGCACAGGCTACTCGCACGACGTGCAGTGCGTCAGCTACGAAGGACCCGACGAACGCTACCAGGGCCGCGAAATCTGCTTCGGTGCCAACGAAACGGCGCTCAGCGTTGCCGACGTAACCGACAAGGAGAACCCAGAAGCGGTCTCCGTAAGCAACTACCCGAACGTGGGCTACACCCACCAGGGCTGGCTTGGCGAAGATCAGCGCTACTTCTACATGAACGATGAACTCGACGTGCTGCAAGGCCTTGTTGATAACACGCGCACGCTCATCTGGGACCTGCGCGACCTCGAGGATCCGCAACTCGTCGATGAGTTCTTCTTCGAAACGAACTCCAGCGCGCATAACCTCTACACTAAGGGCGACCTGATGTATCTCTCCAATTACAAGTCAGGCTTGCTCCTGATGGACATCAGCAACCGCGAGGAGCCGTCTGTTGTCGGACAGTTTGACACAGCGCCGTACCAGGAAGGACCGGGTTTCACCGGCTCCTGGAGCAACTACCCGTACTTTGAAAGCGGCACCATTCTGGTGAACAGCATTGGCGAAGGCATCTTCATGCTGCGCCCGCAGCAGGAACCGTTGTAGCCTCTGCGTTGCACCATACGGATTCACCGAACGGAGGGCGGTCGCTATACGAGTGGCCGCCCGCCTTCCGTTTGGTTGGATACGACGCGTTCTACGGGATGCGACATTCAGTCGCTGCGTTTCCACATTCGTTTTTCCTCTGATGGACCTCCTCCCAGTTATGGTTTTTCCTCGTCTTGCTCGTGCCGTGCTGCTGGCTCTGCTGCTGGTTGGCCTTGGGCTGTTCACCTCGCCCGCCGAGGCTACCGCCGACACGCCCCCTCGCCTCTACGTTTCCAATCAGGGCGAAGCCACCGTTTCCGTAATCAACATGGAAACGAACACCGTTGAAACCGTGATCGATTTGAAGGAGCTGGGCTTCTCCGAAAACGCCAGTCCGCACCACACCATTGCCGAACCCGACGGCTCGGCCTGGTATGTCTCGCTCATCAGCGAGAACACCGTGCTCAAGTTCAACGCCGATAACGAACTCGTAAGTCAGGGCACCATGGAAGCACCGGGCCTGCTGGCTCTGCACCCCGACGGCGAGCATCTCTTTGCTGCACGCTCTATGAAAGCTGTAAACCCACCGCAGCGCATCGGGGTGATGCCACGCAACGACTTGGAGGATCTCGAAGAAGTGGACGTGTTCTTCGACCGCCCCCACGCACTTGTCATCCCCGACGATGGCTCCTTCGTCTACGTGGGCAGCCTGGCCACAAACCAGCTCATCGGACTGAATGCCGACACCCAACGCGGCGAGGTCACTCCGCTCGACGGCCCCACACACG
>NZ_JAWOAR010000185.1:0-12829 GCF_046498435.1 Longimonas sp.
ATGCGTCGGGAGTGGAAGCGTCCCTGGTATAATTCAGATCGCTCATAACGTTCTTCAGCCTATCTGTGCGTGTTTTTGACAGCAACATCCTGATCTATTACCTCAACGGGATCTTTTCATCCATGGTACATGACAAAACTCACATGCTCCTTCACACACCCAGGTTTTTGTCATTCTGAGGAGCGCAGCGACGAAGAATCTCTTCGAATCCAGCGGAACCAAGGGCTGATCGCTGTTTTCCTCTGGTCTGACTCCGTCCATTCCGGAGAGATTCCTCGCATGCGCTCGGAATGGCGTGCTGGGGAACCGGGCGTGCCGATTCTGTGAAGGTTCGCTCAGGTTTTGTCGTGTACTGTGCTTTTCATCTTCTCGTCGAGAACAAATTGCTGATTGGATTCGACAGGGTGCTCTCATCTCGGTCATAAGTCGAATTGAAGTGTTGGGCTTTTCCCAGCCTCAGCGGGAGCACGCCCGTGCGCGCACATTTCTCACGCTGTTTCAGGAAATTGATTTGGAGGAGGATATCGTGGAGAAAACGATCTCAGTCCGTCGACGGCAGACGATAAAGGTACCGGACGCGATTATTACAGCAACAGCTCTCGATTTGGACCTCCCGCTACAGTACACGACAAAAGTCATACGACTCTTCATAGGGGCATGTCCCCCCAAAAGGGTGGGTTCAGATGAATGGTTTCCCCTCCATCCTACCCTTCCTCCCCGGGGAGGAAGGAACCAGCGGGCGCTTTCATGAAGTCCCCCTCGGAGGAGGGGGATTTAGGGGGAGGGATTTTGCGCTCAAACGGGAAACAATCAAGCGTGACAGTGCAGCAGTCCAGTTGAAACGGTTGTGATCGACGCCTCTGATCGAGGAAGGCGCTGATGCCCGGGACTAATATGAAGGCTCGCAATTTTTTTGTCATGTACCATGGTGTGAAGGAGCATGTGAGTTTTGTCATGTACCATGGTATGGAGTGATTAAGGGTGAGAAAAAACCAAAAATATTTTCAAAAAAATGGCTATTCAAGCAAGCAAAGCAGTTCCTAAATTGAGAGCCTGTCTTCTGGCTCTTGTTGTTGGTGCGATGGTTATCGTTGCCGGATGCTCCAGCGTCGTTGACGATGACGTGCGCGTGAGCACAAGGACCTATGCATACACAGCGTACGACTCCACCGGCGCGGCTGTCGTACAGGGAACGATGCGCGTCGATTTTCGCGAGGTTGAAGCAACCGAATGCGAACGCGACTGTAGCGCGTTTCGTCTCGCAGGGCGATGGAGCTTTGAGCAAACCCGTGACGCAGAGCAAATCGGAACGCAGGTTGGCGAGGGGCCATTGCGTGGCAGCGTTCAAGAAAATGGTGAGGCTTATATCAACCTGAATCCCGAGGTTGAAGATAACAACGTAACGCTGCGCGGCGAATTTGAGGATGGCCACCTTCGCTCGCTTCAGGGGGAATGGGCGTATCAGAGTTGGACGCTAATCAACAGCGGCCCCTTTGAGGCAGAGCGCGAATCGACACTTTGACTGTACCGCAGCCCGAAAAGCCGGGTGGAATAAGAGCCGGGTCGAATCGATCGGGGGATCCTTTGCATCAGGGGCATGACCTTCGGCCCCAGCCCAGCGGAGCCGCTCGTAGCGCCCCGACCGTAGGGAGAAAGTGCTCCTGGGGGCCCAAAAGTAAGAAATTAAAACAGGCTCTTACTCCTCAGCCACCTGGATCTCCACCCGTCGGTTCAGGCGGCGGCCTTCCGTCGTTTCGTTGGAGGCTACCGGATCCTGAGGGCCAAAGGCGCCAATCTGCAACGTGCGCGACCGTACGCCATGCTCGCTGTCCAGGTAGTGCGCCACTGCGGCCGCCCGCGTGGCCGAGAGGTACCAGTTGCTGGGGTAGGTGCCACGCAGCGACGGACCAATCGGCATGCTGTCGGTGAAGCCCTTGATGCGAAAGTCGCGGCTATCGTACTCGTCTTGCAGAATGGTGGCGAGGCTGTCGAGCGTGCGGCGGCCCTGGTCGGGAATCCAGGCGCTGCCCGAGGGAAAGCGAATCGGATCGCCCAGCTGCACCATATCGCCATCGTCCGTCTGCTGTTGGAGCGTAGTAACGGAGTCGCGTGCATCAGACAAATCGGACTGCAAGCGCTCGTTTTCGTATTCGAGGGTTTCAACCTGCTCGGTCAGTTCCGCCTCGTCATCGTCTGATCCACACCCGGCTATGAGCGGGGCCAGAACGAACAGAACGAGCGCCCCCACCAGCAGAGAACGACGCGGGCGTACGGCAGAATGCAGAACGGTCGAAGCGCGATGCGATGTATCCATAATTACAATAAAGATGTTCGATGAGAGAGGCGTAGCGGTTAAGTCGTATACAGGTGCGCAATCCAGGGGGCTACCGTGTGCATGTGGTGGCGTAGCGATTCGTATCCGATGTGCGCTTGCAATACCGGCCAGCGGGCCCACCTGACGCGGCGGATGCCCTCTTGGGCTTGCGGTACAAACGCGCAGGTGGTCGTGCGCATCGCGAACCAGTGAGTGGTTTTGACTACGTACTGATGGGCGGTTGCATAGCCATGGCTGGTAATGCCCAGCGGGGCGTGCAGTGTTATATCTTCAATACCAATTTCTTCGCGCACTTCGCGTTGGGCGCAGGCCGTAATCGTTTCGCCTGCATCCTGTTTACCCTTCGGGAGATCCCACACGCCGCGTCGGTAGATCGTGCAGACAACCGGTACCGAGCCGGTGGGATGCGCTGGGAGGACGTATCCCCCGGCGGCACGTATGCATTTCGGAGGGCGGTACGGGGTCACATTGCAGAGCGCTCTGGGTGGAATCGTTGGCGCTGCCCCCTGGGCCTGAGCTTGCGTGCTCAGCTGCCGGGTGTCTACCACAACCACGGGCGCGTTGGTAGCGGGCGGCTCAATGTGCCAACGGAGCACATCGCGCCCCGTGGGAGCCTGTAGCCCCTGTTGGGCCCAGGTGTCGGGGTCGTAAGGAGTGTAGTCAACAACGTGATAGGTAAGCATTGGCAGCGCGCACAGGCAGCAGGCTGGCAGGGTATTGGTTGGTGCATGCTGCACATACTTGCCAGTGGAATCGAAGTTGAGCGCGCTGCGTCTGAATCGAAACGCATGCCGCATGAAACGTACGACCCTACACAGGCACGATCATATAACAATCATTCTGGATGCGTCATTCCCTTTGATGGGGCAGGCTCATGGCGCATGGTTGTTGCTTATACGTGTAGCGTGTGATTGCCGCATCCCGTTGTTGCATCCAACGGCTGCCTGCTCTACGTTACGAAGTCTACGACTTGCGAAACCTACGGACCTCCTTCTCTTCACGCCGACCTCGGTGTTATGCGCGATACACTTTCTGCTGGACGCTGGATCACCCGCTATGGGTGGCAGGAGCTGCGCCGCGATGGTTCAGCCGGGCTGGCCATTGGGGCTATGCTCATTCCACAGGGCATGGCGTACGCAGTCATTGCCGGGGTGCCGCCCATTTACGGGCTGTACGCTGGCCTCATTCCGCTCTTGATGTACCCGTGGCTGGCCACCTCGCGCCACTTGGTTATTGGGCCCGTTGCTATCGACCTGCTTATCGTGTCGGCAGCGGTGGGTATGCTGGCCGAGGCGGGTACCGATCGGTACATTGCACTTGCCATAGCTATGGCGGCAATGGTCGGTATCACCCAGATTGCCATGGGCTTGGCCAAACTCGGATTTGTAGCCAACCTGCTATCGCGTCCAGTTATCGACGGGTTTACCTCGGCGGCCGCGATTATCATTGCGGCAAGTCAGCTGGAGCACCTGCTGGGCATCGATATGCCGCAGTCGCAGTACATACACGAGTTGCTTGCCTCGGCCTTTACGAAGGCGAGCGAGATTCACAGCCTCACGTTGGGCATTGGACTTGGGAGCATTGTGCTGTTATGGAGCTTGCGGCGCTTTGCCCCACGCATCCCCCAGGCCATTGTGCTGGTCGTAGTCGCCATTTTGGGCAGCTGGCTGTTCAATTGGGAGGCGCAGGGCGTGGCTGTGGTGGGCGACATTCCCAGTGGCCTGCCCGGCTTTGACCTGCCGGATGTGACGCTCGGCGACCTGCAGGACCTGCTGCCGGCGGCAGTGACGCTGGCTCTGGTACAGTTCATGAAAGACATCTCGCTATGCCGCCTTTTTGCAACCCGAAATAAGTACACCGTTGATGCCAACCGCGAACTCATGGCCGTGGGAGCGGCCAACCTGGCGGGCAGCTTCTTCCGCAGCATCCCGGTGTCGGGTAGCATCTCGCGGTCGGCACTGAATGACCGATTGGGCGCACAAACGCCGCTGCACAACCTGTTCGCGGCACTGGTCATTGCCCTCACGCTGCTTGTGCTTACAGGGCTCTTCTACTACTTGCCGATGCCCGCCCTGGCGGCTCTCGTTATGATGGCTGCGCTCTCGCTGGTGGATGGCCGTGAACTGAAAGCCCTCTTCGAGGCTCGCCGCCGCGACTTCTTCATTGCGCTTGTTACCGCAGCGGCTACGCTGTTCGTTGGAATTCAGGAAGGCATCGTGTTTGGTATTGGGGCTACGCTGCTGGCGGTCCTCTACCGCATCAGTCGGCCCAATGTCGCAGAACTGGGGCACGTGCCTGGCACACGCCTCTTTCGAGATATGGAGCGGTTCGAGCAGGCCGAGCGGCTCGACAATATTCTGGTTTTACGTGTCGATGCGGCATTCTCGTTCGCCAATGCGGAGTTCTTCAAGCAGTACATTCTGGATAAGAGCGAGCGCGAAGGGCGCGACGTTCGGGTTGTTATAATCGACGGCACCAGCATCAACGACCTGGATACGACCGCGATTGAGGCGCTGGGAACCGTCATCGAATCCCTCAAGGAATCGGGGATCGAGTTGCACTTTACAGGACTCATTGGACCGGTGCGCGAGGTGGTGCGCCGGTCGGGGCTGCATGCGCGCCTGGGAGAAGATCACTTCCATATGGATCCGCATGACGCAGTCGTTTCCATCATGGGCACCTGGGATGATGAGGATGAGGACAGCGATCGTCTGCAAGGGTACGAAGACAGCACCGAGCCAAAGTACAAAGACCCCACTCCCATGGCCTCATAGGATGCGCAGTCCGCAAGGTCCGCAAGGTTCGTAAGGGTAGTGCTGTGTCACAGGTCATTCTGTGGGTTAAACCAAGATGGATACGCGTGCTGTGCCGTCCCCAAAAGTTCCTGCTAAACACCAAGGAGATGGTTCGACTGCGCTCACCATGACAGGCTTCGTGGGAGGGTGATTACAGGCCAACCATCAAAATGAGGGTTGACCCAGCACTACGGCGACGCTGGAGAAGCTTTTGGGTTTGCGTGCTTGCACATTCAGACGTATCTTGCAATATCGACTTCGGTAGTGGCAGTGATCGAGGCCCGAGAAGGAGATACCCGTGGTGTTGGGATGACACTGCGGAGCGAAGACCTCATATATCTTGGGTTGTCCTGCGGTCCAGGCGCATCACGTATCATCCACCCAGTACCACTGACTCTTTCCTTACGCCCGTACCCGCTGCTATGCCTACCTCGTTCGCCACGACCCGAGCCCGCCTCGACATGAACTCCCGCCCTATGCAGCTCTGGCGCAAAGCCAAAGGACAGGGCACCTGGGATCCCGCTAAGATCGACTTCTCGGACGACATCGCTGACTGGGCCGCCTGCTCCGAGTCCGAACAAGACCTATTGCTCCGTCTGACCGCACAGTTTGAGGCGGGCGAGGAGTCCGTCACGCGCGACCTGCTGCCGCTGCTTCAGTACATGAGCCGCCACGGACGCATCGAAGACGAGATGTTCTTGACCGCCTACCTCTGGGAGGAAGCCAAACACGTCGAGGGCTTTCACCGCTTCCTGGATGAGGTTGTTGGGACGACTGCCGATCTGGACGCCTACCTCACCACGCCATATCGCACGCTCTTTGCCGAGCGCCTCCCTGCGGCCATGGATGGTCTCAGCGCCGACACACCGGCCGCGCTGGCCAAGGCCTGTGCCACGTATCAGCTTGTCGTGGAAGGCACACTTGCCGAAACCGGGTACGACGCCTATTACACCGTGTTGGCTGAGCACGACCGCTGCCCGGGACTCCGCACACTCGTTACGCAGATCCAGCGCGATGAGGCGCGCCACGTGGCCTATGGCATCCACCTGCTCACCGAACTGATCCAGGAGCACGATGCGGAAGTATGGCCGATTATCGAGAGCACGCTCAGCGACGGCCTCGCGCTGGTAATGGAGCACATCCACGAAACGTTGCAGCCGTATAGCGCACCGTACCCCTTTGGCGTCACGCCCGAGATGTTCGTCGAAATGGGCATGAAGCAGTTCGAGAAGCGCCTGGCTGTGTTGGAGCGTGCGCGTCCGTAGCCCGAATGGGCACAACGGGCAGATGGGTCTGTGGCATAGCACAATGTGCTTGCCCCTACCAACCGGTGCGTTGTGTGTCGTCTGATTCGTTGGCTGATTCGTTGCGCGATGCTTCGTCTGTGTTGAAGCGCATCAGGTCGATCGGAAGCAGGCGCTCTATGCGAGGCGCTGTTGCATCGTCGGTAGGACGCGCAGCGCCATCGTACGCATCTGGAAAGAAATGGTCGAATTCCGCAGCTCCACCCATATAGGCCGCTGTATGCTTCCACGCAACAGGCAGTGCCTCGCGCACCGGCTCATACAACGTCGAGGCCTCACGCGTGTCGGGCGTCGGCCACCCGGCCCGGGCCAGCAGCAGAAGCACACCGCTAACCACCAATAGCACCTTCGCCCCCGAAAGTACGCTACCCAGCACGTTGTCGAGCACCCCAAGCCGCAGTGCTTTAATGATCCGATCGGCCATGCGCGCCACAAACGATACGCCCACATATACCCCGAGAAAAAGCACAGTAAACGCTGCCAGTTCTGCAAACGTGGGCGACATGCCCCACGTCTCTATCTGCACGCCCATCGGGCGCATGTACTGCACGGCCACGACAAACGCAAGCACCATCCCGATGATGCTCGTAATCTGCCGAATTCCACCCACCATGTAGCCGCGCACCAGCGCCAGCGCCAGCACAACCAAAATGGCCAAGTCAAGAAGGGTCATAGTATCCACACACGATATGAGGACGACAGATTAGCCCATCAGCTTTTCCTGGACGATCTGCTGCACGCGTCCCCCGTCGACCTGACCCCGCAGGGTGCTCATCGCCGGACCCATCACGCGGCCCATGTCGGCCATGGAGGAGGCTCCGGTCTCTTCGATGATATCGTCGATAATAGCGTGCAGCTTCTCATCGGAGAGCGGATCCGGCAGGTACTCGTCGAGCACGGCCAGTTCCTCTTTCTCTTTCGCCACGAGATCGTCGCGTCCGCCCTCGGCAAACTGCTCGATGGATTCCTTGCGCTGCTTCGCTTCTTTGCGGATGACCGTGAGCACCTCCTGCTCCGAAAGCTCAGACTCGTCGCCCGAACCGTCGCGCTCGGCAATCTGCTTCTTTTGCAAGGCCGCCCGCAGCGACCGCAATGTGCGCAGACGCACCTTGTCTTTGGCCCGCATGGCGTCTTTGATGTCTTCGGTGAGTTGGTCAAGCATAAAGCAAACAGAAATTGGAATAACTGTACGAAGGGATACCCAGGCCACACATCCAACCCGAGCGCATCACCAGCACATGCTCAGCTATTTGGATGCATTAAGCGGTTCAATGTTCGAGCGAGACGGCAACAACCTGCTACAATCGGACGCAATTACGACGCCTGGTTGACTGATGGCTCGTCGGGGTCGTTTTCGCCAAAACCCCGCGCAAACAGATCAGCAAGCGCCGCCAGGGCTTCGTTTTCGTCGGGCCCATCGGCGCGAAGGACGAGCTCGGACCCTTGCTCGGCAGCCAGGGTCATCACACCAATCACGCTCTTCCCGTTGATCTCGTAGGCCCCGCGCTGGATGATGATCTCAGCCTCGAAGTTCGATGCCGTACGTACAATGATCGACGCCGGACGCGTGTGGATGCCAGCCTGGTTGGTGACGGTAACGGTTCGTTCGGTCATGGGATGCAGAGCGCGGTCGTGGTGGGCGTTGGTACAAGTGTATTTAGTGCTGTGTCAAGGATAATTTTTCGGGTTGTGTGATAGTATGGAATCCCTCCCCCTAAATCCCCCTCCTCTGAGGGAGACTTGGGAAGTGGCACCTCACAGTTCCTTCCTCCCCGGCTAGTCTATGCACACAACCTGGAATAGCTATGGGCGTCGAATATAGGTTGGTGTTCATTTTTGCCTTGATGCAAAAACGAACCAAAAAGATCAAGGCGGGAAGAACTGGGCCTGACTGCGCCCTCCGGTCCGCTAAAATTGATCAAACTCACTCGCAGGCTCGCTCAAACAGGATCAATTTTCGGGCGCGTCCCTCCAGGCTTCGTCCGGGCGGCCCACTTCTTCGAGGCCGAAAGGGCTTCATACAAGGGCTTCATACAAGGGCTTCATACCGCCGAGAGGCGTGAATCCTATAAACTAAAGCCCTCAAACCGATGATCTAAATGCAGACTCAATGGGCACAGGCCATCCCGTCGGCATAGCAAAGGGAGACATGGTTGATCAAGTGGTAAAGCAAACAAAGCTCTGGCTAACAAAATATCAGAGAGAAAGTTATGTGCAAGGACTAGCCTCCCCGGGGAGGAAGGGTAGGATGGAGGGGAAAATACGCATCTGAACCCAACCTTTCGAACCCAACCTTTCAGGGTTGACAGAGCATTAATACGAGCGGCGTTGCAGTTGGTTGAGCAGATCCACGAGCGCCGTGCGGGCTGTGCCCTCGGGCAGCACATCGAGGTGGGCATGCGCAGTTTCGGTGTGCTGAGCGACGGCGTCGCGGGCTGCGTCGAACACGCCCAGGTCGCGCATGGCAACTTGCACCGCCTCAATCTCGTCGGGCGGGCAGCCGCCATTCTCGAAGAGGGTGCGGCGGAGCCAGCGCTCGGTGTCGCTCGTCGCCTGTTCAAGGGCTGTTAGCGTCACGAATGTCTTCTTTCCCACCTGCAGATCGCCGCCGATGGCTTTGCCCCAATCGTCGTGGTCGGCAATGACGTCGAGCAGGTCGTCCTGAATCTGGAAGGCACGCCCTACGGCCTTCCCGGCCTCATGGAGCTGCGCCTGTTCGTTGGCCGGAGCGCCGCCCACAACGCCTCCCCACGCCATACACGCGGCCAGGAGTGCCCCCGTCTTGCCGTCGATCATGCGCATGTAATCATCCACCGATACGGCATCGCGCGTCTCAAAGTCCGTGTCGAGGGCCTGCCCCTCGCAGAGCGCATCCATGGTGGGGTGATACACGTCGAGCAGCGCCTCGGTGGGCGCGTCGGACTGGCGGAGGAGCCGCGTCGTGCAGCCCATGAGCCAGTCGCCCACCAGGATCGCCGTAGATTCATCCCACTTTACGTGCACGGTGGGGCGCCCCCGCCGCGCATCCGCCTGGTCCATGATGTCGTCGTGCACCAGCGTGAAGTTGTGGAAGACCTCGGCTGCCAGCGCCACCGGCTGCGACGTTTCAGGCGGCGTGCCGTAGGCCTGCGCCACGAGCTGCACGAGCACCGGACGCACGCGCTTGCCGCCGCCCTGTAGCACGTAGCGGATAGGCGCGTAGAGCACCTTGGGGGTACGGTTAACGGCGACCAGCGTAGCCAGGGCGTCGTTGCACTGTGTGCGCAGCGTCTCTACGGATGCAAAGTCGGCCATACGGAGCAGGGCTTACGCCAGCGTGGTGAGCGTATCGGCGATGCGCTCGTGCACTTCGTCGGGCGTGCCGGTGCCGTCAACGGGGACGAGCAGGTCGCGCTCTTTGTAGTACGACTTCAGCGGCTCGGTCTGATCGCGGTAGACGCTCAGGCGGTTGCGCACCGTCTCGGGCTTGTCATCGGGACGCTGCACGATCAGCTCCTCATCGACATCGGCGGGCGGCGGGTTCACGTCGAGGTGATAGTTTTCGCCGGTTTCCGCATGCACACGGCGCTTCGAGAGGCGATCCACAATCTCCTCATCGTCGACCTCCAGGCTGAGCACGGCCTGCAGCGACGCGTCATGCTCGCTCAGGAACGTGGTGAGCCACGTCGCCTGCTGCAAGGTGCGCGGGTAACCGTCAAGAATGAAATCGTCGTAGCCTTCGTCGGCAATGGCCCCTTCGGCCAGCTTGCGGACTACGTCGTCGGGGACGAGCTCGCCCTGTTCGACGTACGATTTGGCTTCGCGCCCTACCGGGGTGTCGTTCTTCATGGCAGCGCGAATGATGTTGCCCGTCGCGATCTGCGTGAGGGTGTAGCGATCAACGAGCTTGCGGGCTTGGGTGCCTTTGCCCGCACCGGGCGGGCCAAACAGGAGTAAACGCATGGGGCGAAGCAGCAGGGTAAGTTTGTATACGAGGGATGCGAAACGAAACCGCCCGGACACGCGGTCGCGGGCAAGCGTTCAGCAACAGACTATCGGGCGCTATCTATTCGTCGGAGGCGCCAGGGTGGTTCGATTCAAAGGCACGATCGGCCAGGCGACGCGAAAGCTCGATAAGCACCACCTGAATCACGATCTGCAGCGCACTGCCTACGGCGCGGCTCAAGAGGCTGGGTGCCTCGGGCTGCGGGGCCGCCTCAATGAGCACCGGCACGCGGTCGCGCAGCACATCGTCGACGATGGTGTCGGCGTCGGCGCCCGACTCGATGGCAGCGCGCAGGTCGTCTTCAACGGCGGTGGCGTAGCGCGTGGCCCACTGGCTGCGGGTGCGCGGACGGCTTAGCAGCCGCCCCACGACCCACCCGACGGCCAGCGCACCTACGCCGCTTACCAGCGGATACGCACGCAGCGTCTGCCGTACCGAGGCTTTGATGTCGTCAGCCTCGCCGCGTAGCGCGTCGATCCGCTCCATGAGCGAGTCTTGCGCTGCGTCGAGCTGCGAGGAAATATCTTCGCGCGAGGGGGAGGAAGAAGTTGGCATGGGAGCGGAAAACGGGACAAAGGGATGCTAAAACGCTTACGAGGCGGCTTTTGACGACGCCGTATCGGTTCCGGTTGCGCCATTGGACATAGGCTCCGAAGGCGACGCGCCCTCGGGGTCTGCGCCAGATGGTGCGCTGGATGCCTGCGCCTCGGCTTCCGCCCGTGCCTTTTTCCACTGACGGTACAGCCCCGTGCGCACGAGGGTGGGCTGCGTGCTACGTACGATAGCGGCCGTGGCGCCGAGTCCAGCAGTAACGATGAGGAAGCCCCAAAACGGGTGCCCCAGGAGCCAGCCCAGCCCCAGTGCGATGGTAACCAGCGTAAAGAACGCCGCGAGTCCGCCAAATACGGCGATGATGATGCCGACGGCAACGGCGTTGAGACGCTCGTCGAGCTTGTCTTCCAGATCGATGACCGCCAGGTCGATGCGCAGGTCCACCCACTTCCGCAAGTCAGCCACCACGCCCTGAGCGTGAGTAGCGATCCGCTTCATGCGGGGACCGGATTCGGCAGCCGGGGTGTCGGGGGAAGAAGGTGGTCGCTCCATAGGAAACGGCGTGTTGCAAGTTTGCAGGCAGTGGTAATATAGCGGTTTCTGGGCGCATCGCAAATGAATACCCGGTTCACTCTCCCAGCAGACCCAGCGCCGGGCGGGCACTTTCTGCAGCACTGCCAATAGTACCCCACGCCCCGCCGTAGTTGTTCGGTGGGATTCGTTTGCTTTGTGGATTGTTCAGCGTTGCATTTGCCCATGACCATTGACACGGCCCCCACGCCCAACCCCAACAGCGTAAAACTGACGCCGAGCGCGGGTTCGCTTCTTAGCGATCACCCAATGCTCGCCATCAAAGCGCCTGCAGATGCACGGGGTCATGCCCTGGGCGAGGCCCTGATCGGGCTCGACGGCGTGATCGACGTGTTTATGACGCCGGGATTCGTCACCCTCACCAAGTCCGACGATGCGTCGTGGGACGGCGTGCTCGACACCGCGCGGTCGCTTATCCGCGAGCATGTGGAGGATGCGTAGGACGTTGGTGTAGGGAAACACCTCTGTTTCGCCATCAATAGAGCCTGGGTCCGGTGGTGTAGAAGTGTGCAGGATAGATTCCGGATCAAGTCCGGAATGACAGGGTGTGGGGTTTGGTGCCTACCCCGCCGCTTCGTCATCCTGGACGGAGTGAGCCTGCGAACGGAGATCCAGGATCCAGAACAGAGGCGAGCCCGGCGGTGCAGGCATCAGTTTGCAGGGTGAATTACTGGCGTGAACTCGCGCTGCTCGTTTCCGGATCAAGTCCGGAATGACAGGGTGTGGGTTGGATGCTTAACTCACAGTTCCGTGTACAGATCGCGCCACGTTGGATTCTCTGTCTCAATCAGATCGATCTTCCACGCCCGACGCCAGCCTTTGAGCTGCTTCTCACGCTCGATCGCCGTTTGGATGTCATCATACACCTCGTAGTAGACGAGCCGCGTCACGCCGTAGCGCGTGGTGAACGCACTCCCCATCCCCTGCCGATGCCGCCACACGCGCTGCTCCAGCGCACTGGTGACACCAATGTACAGCGTACCGTTGCGACGGCTGGCTAAGATGTACACATATCCCGGACGTGACATGGCTGGGTGGAGTGTGGGAACGCGGTGCTGGAATAGCTGGGCTGAGATGAGCAGAAACACTTCGGTATTGTCATCCTGAACGCAGTGATTCCGACGGCAGTCGGGGAAACGAGGATCCAGGACAGGGCCTCGATGATGCGGCCATCAATGCGGAGGGATAGATTCCGGATCAAGTCCGGAATGACAGGGTGTGGGGTGTGGTGCCTGGCCCGCCACTTCGTCATCCTGGACGGAGTGAG
>NZ_JAWOAR010000246.1:0-21827 GCF_046498435.1 Longimonas sp.
GGGCCTCGGCCCGGTCGCCGAAGACCGGGAACCGGACCAGGAGAGCATCGATTTCCCGGGCGGAGCGGGCGTAGTCACCCCGTTTCCCGGCCAGGTAACCCCGGGCGAAGAGGGCGTTGTCAAGGAGGCTGGAGAGGTTGTCGGGGTCGCGCTCGATGATCCGGTTCAGCATCTGGGCGGCCCCGTCACTCATCCCCCCTTCCAGGGGCATTCTGTATGCGCTTCAGCATCTGGGATACGTTATTCCGCCCCAGGCCGATGCGGGTTGGATTGGCGAAGCCGGACCCGGACTCAGCTACGGCGACAAGCGCGACAATGGCACCCACGCAGGCGAGGACAACGACTTCACGCAGCGCAACACTACGTTCATGACGTGGAATCTGATGCACATGGCGCATATGATCGACCAGGCTGGGGGCATTCCGGCGCACGGCAATCAGCGCTCCGAATGGGCAGCCGGCTGCCGCTTCGACCACCCCAACCCCGAGCATCGGTAAACTGACTGGTACATCTGCGCCCGATCTTCACGGCACGAGCGGCGTATTGCATCTGCGAACGGCCCGCCGAATGCCTATTATGCTTGTGCAGCATCTGCTTTGCGGCGGGTGCTGCTTTTTTGCTTGAGACCAACGGCGTCTTTGGGCGCCTCCGACACGTATGATCGCGCTTCCCATTTCGAACCCGGTGCTCATCTTTGCCACGGTGATGCTCATCGTGCTGCTGGCTCCCATGCTGTTTCGGCGCCTGGGGGTGCCAGGACTGGTCGGGCTCATCGTGGCCGGGGCCGTTGTCGGGCCCAATGCCATCGGACTGCTCGAACGCGGCGACACGTTCGAACTGCTGGGCACGGTGGGCCTGCTGTATCTCATGTTCACGGCCGGGCTGTCGATGGACCTAAACCAGTTTGCGCAGCAGAAAGGGCGCAGTTTCGTGTTTGGGTTCATCTCGTTCCTGATGCCGCAGCTCCTGGCGCTGGGCACGGGCCACTACCTCATGGGATGGGACCTGATGACATCGCTCCTTGTCGGCGCCGTCGTGGGGTCGCATACGCTGCTGGCGTACCCGATTGCCGAGCGCCTGGGCATCACCAAAAACCCGTCCGTCACCATGACGATGGGCGGCACCATGGTGACCGATCTGGTGTCGCTGCTCATCTTGGCAATTGTGTCGGCGCTGGTATCGGGCGAGAGCGGGCTGTTCTTCTGGATCCAGTTCGTGGTGCTCGTGAGTGGGTACGGCGTCGTCATCTTCTTTGCATTGCCGCGCCTGGGACGCGCTTTCTTCCAGGGCTCTGACCGGCAGGCTGACATGGAGTTTGTCTTCTTGCTTGCCGTGGTGTTTGTGGCTGCCTATGCTGCTGAACTGGTCTATCTGGCTCCTATCATTGGTGCGTTCATGACCGGCATTGCGCTGAACCGCCTGGTGCCCGAGCGCAGCGCACTCATGCTCCGCATCAAGTTTGTGGGAGATGCGCTGTTCATCCCGTTCTTCCTCATCTCGGTGGGCATGCTGGTAGATGCATCGGTGCTGGTGCAGGGCCTGGAGGTCTGGCTGCTGGCCGGACTGCTCACGGCCATGGTGTGGGGCGGCAAGTTCATCGCCGCACAAGCGGTGCAGTGGATCTACCGCTATTCCAGCACCGAGCGCTGGGTGATCTTTGGCCTCTCTACGCCGCAGGCTGCCGCCACGCTCGCCGTTACGCTTATTGGATTCGAAATGGGGCTTTTTAGTGAGGCCCTGGTCAACGCTGTCATTCTGCTGATTCTGGCGACAAGCATTCTGGGGCCGTCACTCGTCGAAAAATACGGACGCGAACTGGCGCTTCAAGCCGAACGCGCCGCCTACAACCCCACCGATGTGCCGCAGCGCATCATGGTGCCGCTGGCCAACCCCGAATCCGCGAACGACCTGATGGATGTGGCCGTGCTGCTGCGCGCCGACGTTTCTGAAGAAGCTATCTACCCCACTACGGTCGTCCGCGACGGCCCCAACGTAGAGAGCGATGTGGCACATGGCGAGTCGATTCTTAGCAAGGCAGTGCTGCACGCTGCGGCCTCTGAGGTACCTGTGATTCCCAGCACGCGCATCGACTACAACGTGGTCAATGGCATGGTGCGGGCCATTAAAGAAGATCGCATCTCGACGGTCGTCATTGGATGGCACGGGCAGAGCACCGCGCGTGAGTATATCTTTGGTAGTGTGCTCGATCAGCTGCTGGAGCGCACCCGTCAAATGATTATCGTGAGCCGCTTTGCGCATCCCATGAACACGCACACCCGCATGGTGCTGGCGGTGCCGCCGTATGCTGACCGCGAATCGGGATTTGCAGATGCCATGCGCGCGCTCAAGGTGCTGTGCAATCAGGCAGGCCTCGACCTGGTCCTGGTTGCTGCCGAAGCCTCCATAGAGCCGCTGTCCCGGCGGATCGACGCCACCAAACCCTCGGTGCCGTGGACCACCCAGCCCATGGAGCAGTGGGGGCATCTCATTCGCACGCTCGACGACCTGGTGGAGCCGAACGACCTGCTGGTGCTCATGAACGAGCGCGAGGGGTCGATTGCCTGGCGCCCCGGCCTCGACCGGCTGCCCGGCGTCATCGCCCAGCGCTTCGACGACCACACATTCCTAACCGTGTACATGTCTGAGGGGCGGTTTGCCCCCGGTCCCAGCAGCCTCCCCGACCGCATCGACTCCGGCGTGCTCTACGAGGCGCTACGCCCCGAGTGCGTGGTCATGGGTCTACCCGACGCCGACACCGACGACATGCTCCGCCACGTCATGCGCTGTGCTCTTGGCGATCATCCCGACGTCATCGAAGCCGTGCTGCCTCGACTGCTAAGCGCCGAAGGCTACGCGCCCGAACTACGCCCAGGCGTGGCGCTCTACGCCGCCCACACACAGCATGTGGAGCAGTCATCGCTCCTCGTCGGCATCAGCGCCGACGGCGTGCGCCCGAAGTACACCAGCGGCCCGGTCCACGTGGTGCTGGTGCTGCTGGTGCCGCGCACCGTACCTACCGATCGGTATCTGCAACACCTGGCAGCGGCCGCCGAGCTTATTCAGACGAATGAAGCTGTCGATTCTCTTCGCACCGCCGAAACCGCAAAAACAGCTCGCAAACGGCTGTTGGAGGAAGCAATTACGGTGTCTTCCGGAGCATAGCGATCACTGCCGAGGAGCAGTTCAGCGCGCTACGCTCCGATGCGCTGCACCAACTGCCCAAAGAGCGCCCGCACTTGCGGACGCGCTTCGTTGGCGGCGGCGACGATAGCATCGAGCGTGGCGGGCTCCAGCGCGTCGGGCAGGCACATATCGGTCACAACGGAGACCGCCAGGCAGCGCACGCCCATGTGGTGCGCGGCAATCACCTCGGGCACGGTGCTCATGCCTACCAGGTCGGCTCCGTCGTCGCGCATTTTGCGGTACTCGGCTCGCGTCTCCAGCATCGGCCCCGGCACGGCCAGGTACACCCCCCGGTGCAGTTCCACCCCTTGCTCCAGCGCCACCTCCCGCGCCCGAGCACACAACTCCAGATCGTACGGCGCACTCATATCCGGAAAGCGCGGGCCCCACGCCTCCACATTCGGCCCCATGAGCGGATTGGTGCCCTGCTCGTTGATGTGATCGGTAATCAGCACCACATCGCTCGTGGCGTACTGCGGATTCAACCCGCCCGCGGCATTAGAAAGCAGGAGCGTCTGCACCCCGAGTTCGCCCAGCACGCGCACCGGAAAGGCCACCTCGTGCGCCGTGTAGCCCTCGTACAGATGCATCCGCCCGTTCATGGCCAGCACGGGCGTCGCATCCAGCCCCCCCATGAGCAGTTCGCCCTCGTGCATCGACGTGGTGGCTGCCGGAAAGCCCGGGATGTCGGCATACGGAAGGCGCACCTCCACCTCAATGTCGTCGTGCAGCGCGCCCAGTCCGGTGCCCAGCACCAGCGCCACCGGCGGCACCGGCGTCGTGCCCAGTGCGTTGCGCACAAACGTGGCCGCCTCACTGACGGCGTCGCGATAGGCGGTCATGTCGGGAATGTGGGGATGGGGCATCGTGATATTGGCACAGATGAGCAGACCAAGAAGACGCGAAACTGTACCGCACGCCGCTGTAACAGATCCAGCGGTTGCCCGTCATAGCATATACTGCCTGCGCATCTCCTGATATGTTCTCTGGACAGGTTCATTGGGAGATGCGAATTGCCTGCATCGTTGACAGATGCCTTCTCATCCCCCCTGCTTATGCGCTCTTTGCACGTCCGCTGTTGGACGCCGGTGCTCCTGCTCCTTGCGCTATTCGTGAGCATCCCCGCCACCGCACAGCCCGCCGACCACAGCGCGTTCACCGATGTGCTTAACACCTACGTGGACGCCGAGCATCGCGTCGATTACGCGCAGCTCCGTGCCGACCGCGCCACCACGCTCGACCCGTACCTGGAGCAGCTCGCCACTGCCGATCTGGAGTCGCTCTCTCGCGATGCGCGCCTTGCATTCTGGATGAACGCCTACAACGCACTGACCATCGCGCTCATTCTGGAGCACGACTCCATCGACACCATCTGGGCCATCACACCCGGCGACACGCCCGAGACCACGGAGGAGAGTCCGTTCGAACTGCCCGTAGGCACCGTGGCCGATACCATGCGCACGCTCGACGAGATTGAGCACGGCATCATCCGCGAGCGCTTCGACGAGCCGCGCATCCACTTTGCGCTGGTCTGCGCCGCCGCAAGCTGTCCGCCCCTGCGCCGCGAAGCCTACACGGGCGATGCCCTCGATGCGCAGTTGGAGGACCAGACCCGGGCCTTCCTGCACAACCCGGCCCTCAACCAGATCCCCGCCACCAAGGACACCTTGCGCCTCTCTCGCCTGTTCGACTGGTACCAGGCGGACTTTGGGCCGGATGCCGAAGCCGTGCAGCAGTACATCGCGCCGTACATAGACGACCCCGAGGTGCAAGAAGCTCTGCGCAACGGCACCTACACCGTTGACTATATGCCGTACGACTGGGCGCTGAACGCGCAGCGGTAGGCCAGGCTACTCACCTCGCCAACAGAGCAAACGTATCCACCTCCTCGGGCGTGCGAAGGTGGCGGGCGGCTTCGGCGACGGCGCGTTGCATGACGGGATGCGTGGGGGCGAGTCCGTCGTACAGGTAGCCGTCTTGAAACGCGCCGGTGGTGCGCGCCAGAATCTCGCATCCCATGTGTAGCGCGGCAGTGCGGCACACTTCGGGACCGCAGAACGCCTCTACCGCTTCGGGACGCTCGGCCCGCACGGTCTCGCGGTACCGAGCCAGAAACTGCCGGAAGCAGGCCTGAGCCCCGTGTTCGGCGATATGCGACGGCGCGCGGTGCGCGAGCATCCAGCAGTGGGCCGCAATATGCCCGAGGTCTTGCGCCGGATGTCCGTAGTGCGCCAGCTCCCAGTCGATGAGACGCACCTCCATCGCATCCTCAGACCCTGTATCCACCAGTACCGAACGCGGCCACAGATCGCCCATGATCATGCAGCGCCCCGGCTCCTGAAAGCGCTCCCCCAATGCCGTAGCGCGGCGGCCCAGCGCCTCGGCATCTTCGATGTCGGCGGCCTCCAGAAACGCGCCGACCCGGCTGTACTGCACGTCGTGGCGCGTGGCTTGCATCGCTGGGTTTGCTATCTGCTCGGCAAGGGTGGCATCGCCGTAAGTGCGCGTGTGCAAGTGCCCGATGAAGCGTGCCAGCCCCGCCCCAGCGTCAGCTGCTTTGCTGGTGGGAGGCGCACCATGCAGCCAGGTGCCCAGATCGGACAGGTCGCCCAGGTCCTCCATCACCAGAAGTGGGGCCTCGGCATCCCACCCAAGCCGCTTCGGCGGGCGACACGCGGGCGTGGCTAACTCGGCAAGTGGTGCGCCGGGTGCAAACAGGGCAAGGCATCGTGCCGACACGTGCAGCCGCTCCGGGTCAAGCGGCACCTCGGGCGCACTGGCGATGTGCGGCGGTGCGTACTTGGCAATGACCGACGCAGGCTGGCCGGGCACACGCCACACTTTGTTCAGGTTGCCGCCAGGCATGCGCATGGGCGCCCCCGTTGCGGTAAATGTGGGATACGCAGCCTCAACGCGCTCCGTGACGGTGTTTTCGGATACGAGGGAAGCAATCATGCGTCCGTGTCGTCGTTGAATCGAAAGATGCGATTTCCAAACGGCACTGGCTGGCCCTCGTGCAGAAAGCGCCGTACGACCTGCTCCTGCTCGGCGCGCGATCGGTCGAGCGTGTCGGCGAGGGCAGCGCGATCCTCGGGCGGGTCGTGGTCGGGAAGCGAGTACTTGTGTCCCACCACAAGCGCGGCACACGGAATCTCCAGTTCATTGGCCAGCACCACCTCGGGCGCCAGCGTCATGGAGTTGACCTGTGCGCCCAGCCGGGGCCACATCCGGTTTTCGGCAGCGGTTTTGCCGCGCGGACCGCCCACATAGGCAAAGACGACCTCCGCATCAGCAATTGGAGCATCTACGGTATGCGCCAGCGAACGAAGCTGCGTGTTGAGGGCCGAGGCAAAGAGTCCGTCGTCGAGCACCAGGTGGCCGTGGTCGGCAGTGGGTTCCTCGAACATGGTGCAGGTGGAGCCGTCGGGGAGGCGGTTGTCGGGCATAATCAGGTCGCGCACCAGCAGCGGCGTGTACAGCGGCACGTCGGCGTCCAACACGCCCACAGAGCTTGTCACGAGCAGCGCGCCGCAGCCGACCTCGCGCAGCGCCGCGGCTTGCGCCCGGTAGTTGATCTGGTTGGGCAGGAGCCGGTGCGGTACGTCGTGCCGAAACAGCACGTAGGCAGGACGCTCCGCATCTGCCACCCGATGCAGGGGTTGCGTGCCCCACGGCGTATCCACCTCAACGCGGGTCAGGTCGAGCGATCCGGTGAGGGTGTGGAAGGCGCTTCCTAAAATGGCGGCTACGGCGGACATAAGGGCGTTGGGGGGATGGTGACGGTTCAAAATGCACTGATCAATGGGGGTACCTGTGACGCAGGAGCGTCCTGCTTATCCGTCCAACGGGGGACCGTTGGACGCAGGGGATGCAGAGGAATGGGCGGATGGGCAGAACGCTAACGCTCCACATCCTGTCATTCTGAGGAGCGAAGCGAGGGCCGTAGGTCATGCCTGTTGTACGAAGAATCTCCCCCACTGCGAGCCCAACAGGTGCAAGAAGGAGATTTTTCGACTCCGCTTCGCTCCGCTCAAAATGACAACCCTGTAGGTGGCAACTTGAGTTACTTAACTGAATCCGACTAAAACGCGTACCGCAATCCAAATTGGAATTGGCGCGGCGGGCCGGCGTTGCGCTGCACAAACCGGCGCGAGCTTGACGGGCCGGTCTGGATCTGGTTGCTCTGCGTGGCATTGTTGGCAAAGCCACTCAGGTTTTCGGCGTTCAGCACGTTGAAGATGTCGGCGCGCGCAATGAGGCGGCCCTTGCCCACCGGCAGCGCATACTGCACGCTCAAGTCGAAGGTCGTGGACCACGGCAGACGATCGCTGTTGCGCGATTCGCCTGGATAGCGGTCGCTGTTGCCCAGGTACGCCTCCGAAAATGCGCGCCCATCGCCGTTCAGGTCGGTGGTGCCAAAGACCTCGGCGCTCGGTACGCGGTTGATGGGCTGCCCGCTCTGCAAGAGACTCGCCAGCGTAAGGCGCAATCGATCCGCCGGAAAGTACGACAGCACGCTGCTAATGACGTGCGTGCGGTCATTCACCGAGGGGCCCCACTCGTCCTCAAAGTCGTTCGCATCCTCGGCCCGAAAGTTGATGTCGTCGGTGTTGTTGCGCAGCCGCGAGAGCGTGTACGAGAGCCGGTATGCAAAATCGTCTTGGCCGCGCTCCTTCACCAGGTTCACGTTGGCGGCCCAGTAGCGCGCCTCGCCTGCGGTTTCGGTCATCACAATCTGGCGCGCTACGCCCTCCTTAAACTGCGGGTTGCCGTCGGCGTCGGTGCGGATATTGCCCGCCGCATCCCGCTCGAAAATATCGGTCGGACGCGTCTGGTCGGCTTCAAATTGCGTGCGCACCAGGTCCGACGGGTCGCGGTTTGGGTCGGACTGTGCGGCTTTGACCTCCTCCGGGTCAATCGAGAACGGGTCGGGCGCATTCAGGTCGCGGAGTCGAAACTGGTTCAGCGAGCGCGTGTGAATCAGATCCACGTAGAACAGCGTGTTCGCGTCCACCTCGCGCTGCACGCCCACCGAAAACTGATGCGTGAGCGGGTTGTCGTATCCATTTGGATTCAGGATGCGTAGCTCGTTGCTGAAGATGGAGGCGCGTTCGTCGGCCAGTTCGTCGGGCGTGGGTCCGTCCAGGAACGGCACGGCACCCGGGTTGGGCGCGTTGGCCGTCAGATTGCCACGGTTTGTGACGCGGTCGATGTTGGTGTCCTCGGGCAAGCGGCCCTGTTCGATCAGCGATTGGAGTTGGTTGCGGAAGCCGGGGGCGGTGGAGCTAAACTGAAGCGCATCGCTGTAGACGGAGTACACGATCTTGTCGTAGAACATGCCGTATCCGCCCCGGAGTGCGGTGCGTGCGCCCAGCGAATAGTTCAGACTCAGACGCGGCGCAATGTTCGTGAAGTCGCCCGCGTCCGCGCCGCCCTTCGAGAGGCTGTCGTAATCCCAGCGCAGCCCGGCCGTCACATTCAGATCCGACAGCGGCGAAAACTGGTCTTCGAGGTAGGCGCCAATGAGCACCTGATCGGTGCCGAACGTGGCGGGACGCGTCTCCACGCCGTAGTTGAGCACCTCGACTGCACCGGGAAGCTCGCTTAGCGCTTCGGGTTGCAGGTCTTGCCCGGGCTGCTGATTGCGAAGGGCATCGACCTGGGCACCCGACAGCCGCACCGTGTAGTTGCCCTTCGGATTGCCGCCACCCGCGAGCGAGAAGTCGGCGCGTAGCACATCGACGCCTGCAAGCAGATCATGCCCTGATCCGCTGTAGCGCACCTTCTGCTGAAGCTGCACGGTGCGCTCGGTCTCGTCGAAGCGGAAGCCGGGGTGCCCCAAGATGCCCAGCGTGGTGCTGCCATCGGGCGCGAGCATGGTGACCTGCGGCGCATCCGGATTTTCGGGGCGGGCAAAGTCCCAATTGAATCCGCTATACTGCAGGTTGGATTCGTAGAGCCACCGGTCGCCTGTGTAGGTATTTGCAAGCGCCACGTGCCAGCCATCGCGGACCTGCGTATCGGCAGCCGAGGCAAAGCGCACCCCGCCCGTAAGCCCGCCGCCCTGCCGGTCGATGCGCACGCGCTGCCCGTTGGCCCGCAGCGTAGAGCGCCACCGCTCCGACCACCGATGGTCAATGCGCGCCGAGAGATACGACAGATGGTTCTGCCCATCGACCGTCTCGTTCACGTTGAGCGAGGGCACGTTCAGCAGGTTGTCCTTAAAATCGGTGGTGTGCTCGGCGTTGACGAAGAAGAACGTCTGGTTGCGCACAATGGGCCCGCCCACCGAGATGCCGCCCTGCTGGCGCGAGAAGCCGTTCTTGACGGCGTTGCCCGACAGGTCGCGCTGCGCAAAGGGGGAACTGGCATCCAATGGCGGACCCGGACGCGTCAGGTAGAAGGCTTCGCCCGTGTAGTCGTTGCTGCCGGATTTGGTGGTCACGTTGAAGATGCCGTTGCCGGTGCGCCCGAACTCGGCGGAGTAGGTGCTCGACAGCACCGTAATGTCTTTGATCATGCCCGTGGGCAGCTCAAACTTGGGCCCGCCCAGGAAATTCTCGTTGTTGTCCATGCCATCAATCAGGTAGTTGGCGAACAGGCCGTTCGCCCCGTTGATGCTCACAACAGGCGCCTCCGTGAAAAAACCGGTGGCAGGCGTTACGTTGGGCAGGCGCTTGAGCACCTGTGTAAAGTTGCGCCCCTCAACGGGCGTGTTCTCGATGGTTTCAGGGGCAAGCGACGACGACACCTCGGCATTGACGCGGTTCACGGATGCCACGTTGTTGCGATCTGATACAACGACCTCGTCGAGTTCATACTCGGCCAGCGGCACCATCAGCAGGGTGATGCTGCGCGTGTGGTCGGCCCGCAGCCGGATGCCGGTGACGCCTGCTTCGTAGTAGGTGTCGGTTTCGGGCGCTCGCACGTCGTAGCGACCCGAGGTGGAAAGGCCCGCAAGCCGTGCGCGTCCGGCGTCGTTGGTGGTACGTTCGGAGGTGAATCCGGTATCATCGTTCGAGATGCGGACCGTAACGCCCGAGACGGGAGCCCCGGTGTCGGCATGCAGCGCGCGGATTTCGAGTCCGGTTTGCGCCAGGGCGGGAACGCTGCGTATCCCCCCAAAACAACACAGGAAAATAAGGCAGCAGGTGGTAGCAAGGGTACGGTTGGGCATGGGGATACGAAGGAGGGTGCAAGATACAAAACGGAGCGGCATCGGAGATGGCCCCTGCCACGACGGGCGTCAGGTACCCGGCGGTGAGGGGGCGGTGCACTGTGCATTACGCATGCGCAGCGCGTGTCACGGGCGGTCCGCGTGAGGGCGTGGTGACGCGGAGATCCGTTTGTATCGAGCGAGACAGAGAGGAGGGGCACGGAGCGGTCCACCCCAGCACGAAGCGCAGCCGGTGGGCAAGTGGACGAGCAGCGGTGGTGGGTTGAAGCAGCGCCACAAGATCGCGCACGGTGTTCACGTCGCACCGGAGCGTGAGGCAGGCGGCGGGGCCGTGGGCATCGCGTAGGTAATCACGCAGCGTTGCCCCGAGCTGCGGCGACTTCCACGGCAGATCGGCAAATGCTTGCGCGTTGAAGTGCGATCGGTGCAGCCCAATCAGGTAGGTGCCGCCGCCGGGTGTGGGTCCGATGACCGGCTGCCCGGTGCCGAGACGTGTACTTACGGCGTTCCAGTTGACCTCGTGCAGGGTGGGGCAGTCGCCGCCTACGGCAATGACGCGGTCGTATCCGGCGGCAAAGGCATCGGCAAAAGCGTTCGCCAGGCGTGCGCCAAAGGTATTGCCGCGCTGCTTGGACCCGTCGACCTCGATGACCGGATAGCCGCTCTGGCGCACGGTCTGCACGGTGTGCGTGTGCAGCGTGCGGGCAACCTGCGTGCTTGTGGCATAGTCGCCCGGCACAAATTGCTTGTTCGACCACTCCCGTGCGGGGCGGTGGCTAAACAGCAGAATGGCGGTTGAGGACGAAGACACAGGCGGGGCGGTGGGTGGACAGAACGAGGGCAGCCAACAGCATACAAAGGCACACGCGTTCTGTACACTGCGCAGCGATATCGTTACAGGCGCATACAGTTACAGCTCCCACACGCCCCCCCACACGCCAAAAAGCCGACGCGTCCGCAGCGGGACGCATCGGCTTTTGCAGGGGCGTTGCGTAGCAAGAGATGCCAGTCACGACGCTATGGCGGTGCGGTTAGGCTACGGCTTCGCGTTTGGCTTCGGGGATGGGCGCAAGCTCAAACCGTACGCTTTGGTCGCCAGGATACGGCTTATGATGATCGTGTTGATTGGTCCAGATCTCTTCGGGGATGCCCTCGGAGAAGGCTTCGCACGTTTTGTTGTCGGCGGTGCGATTCAGGTGTGCGCAGGCGGTGCATTGGGACTGAATTTCGTTTGTCATAAAACTCACCTCGTGGCAAAGCAAATAGATGAAAGCGCTCTGTTCTGTAAAGAACTGCGGTAGAAACAGCATCCCGGCGCGGGAGATCCGCGACAAACGCGATTTAGAGGCGGTCTAAATCATCTACAGCTCCCCAGACCACGCAGCGGGAAGGCTGCAATTTACGTCGAACTTCACGCCGGTACGTTGGCGATTTGACCCTCTATCGTTAAATTAGACGTCGTCTAAATAAGCCAGTAATCCTTGTTTTTGCGCCTATGTCAACATTAGACGCCTTCGTAAAAGCCGCTCCCGAAGGATTCCAGCCTTGCTCGCAGCCCGGCACTGCCTCGTACAAGTACTTTGTTGAGGGCAAAGGCTGTGTGCTTGGCGTCTTGTTCGAGACGTCTACGCACATCTGTTTTGAATGGCTCATGGAAGACGGCACACCGGTAGCCTACCCTGCATCGATCCGCTACAAAGCCTGGCCGCGCCACGAGTTTAGGAGTTGGCTGGCTATGGGCGTGTGGGAGGTAACGAGCCACGGTCCGTGCGAGCAGGACCCGGAGCGCCCCTATGCATGAGCCTGAATGCGCCCCCGATCTCTCACTTCTTCCCCCTCCAGAAAGCATCTCTGCCAGCGCACCGCCCCTATCCCTCATCGGGATGCGCAGTCCCTACTGTCGTGTCAACGGTCAATGTGTGGGTTACAACATGCCCCGTTTACATGCTGTCATCTTGAGCGGAGCGGCTCCGCCAAGGAGACGCGGAGTCCTGACACGAGCGAAGCGACTGATGAACGCAGTGAATAAAGATCTCCCCCAAGGTTGGCAGGGCCGTTCAATCGCCTAGAGCCCCGCTGAGCGTCGAGGAGATGGTTCGGCGTGCTCCGGGCTGGGCCCGTCGCGTGCTCACCATGACAGGCTTCGTGGGAGAATGATTTCAGGGTAACCATCAAAATGAAGGTTGACACGGCACTTACATAGCCACAAAGAGGAGTTAGCCGCCTCTCATCCCTCCTTGATTTATTCATCTCATCGCGCTATCCTACACCAGTTCATTCTTTTCATACCATCCTCTAACGTGCTATGAATATCTTGCGCTACACATGCTCACATCGATACCTGACACGCACGCTTCATATCGGTGTGTTTCTGTTGCTAACGGGACTGCTGTTCGCCGGTACCGGCTGCTCCTCGACAGAGAGCATCACCACCGAGTATAATGCCGAAGAGGACCGCACTCACTTTGAGACGGACCCGATCCGCATCACGCGTGGCGGAAGCGGGCTGGGATCGTCGGGAGAGCAGATTATTTATGTGAAGAGCACCGCCAACTGCGACGGCGAAGCCTGCACGCCCGACCAGGTACGCATTCTGCTTTCCAGCGGCACCCGCAATGTAAGCTGGCTCGAATACGATGACGTGACCATCAATGCCGACAACTGGAGCCGCACCTGGGGCAACGTATCAACACGCGAAGATCCTGAACTGATTGGGATTGGCGAATTCATGCGACTCACGCTTCCCCTCGATGAGTTTCGCACACTGCTGCAAAGCCGAGGGATGTCGATCGAAATTGGCGGGATGAGCATCGATCTGTCGTTCGACCAGATGCAACGCTTCCGCGATATGATGATCGCCATGGATCCTGAGCGGTACGATCAGCCAGACGATGTCTTGAACGACGATGCCGCAGAAGAGGATGACTTTGTGTAGACCGATGCAGGGCGTCTCACAGATGCTCTGCTACTGAACCGCTAAACGCAAAAGAGATGGTTCAACGCCCAACTCCCACGAAGCCTGTCATGGTGAGCGCAGTCCCGCCCCCTGTGGCTCCGACCGCTGTCGGTATCCGCTCAAGATGACAGCGTGCGGGAGGAGTACATTTCTACCCCAACACGCATGGTCATCCCGGCCAATGCGACAGCCATCGGGATTGGCCGGGATGACTGTAAAGTGAGAGACCATACTTCACCCCATAAACCATCTGTGACACAGCACTACATGCATGCCGTTCGCTTCTAAAATTAGGGCCCCCAATGTACTGTTGAATGCACGAACAAGCCTGCCTTTGTGCTATCCCACCGGCCACGCGTACGGAACCGTATGGGCCCCTGTGTGGTGGGCAGTGAAAACTCCTTTTCCTTCATTTATCTGTCCGCAATACGGTGCATCAGACGCGTTCCATTTGTATCCTTTTTGTCGGGATTGTCTGGGTGTTTGGGGGCGTATTTCCCCTCGCTGCTTCCCCCTCGATTGTACAGACCACTGACTCGGACCCCCCCTTCACGGTCCGCTTCGGCGATTATACCATCAGCGCCTCCATCATGGCCGTGACTGTTATGCCCGGCGAGACGGTACCCGTTTCGGTTGAAGGAGACGAGGCCTCTTCCTCCTACCGAATTGAGGCGCCTGCCGACACCACCACATGGAGCCCCGACGCTGCGCCATGGTCGTTCACTGCGCCCGAAACCCCGGGGCTGCATCCCCTTGTTGTGCAAAACGAAGACGATGCCTCCATTCAGCTTCAAGTGTTTGTGCTGGAGCCGTGGGACCACGACGGTACGCACCTCGATGGATACCGCATCGGGCGCTACGAATCGGAGCCGCGCCGTGGACTGGAGACGTATGAGCGGCCTGAGGGCTTCATTCGGGTCACCGAAGAAACACGCACAGCACAGGTGGCCCCCAACTTCCGCCTGGAGCAGTTTCTGTGCAAACAGACCGATGCCCTTCCGCAGTTTGTACTGCTTCACACCCACCTGTTGCAGCTTCTGGAGGATGTGCTCGCCACCGTACGCGAGCAGGGCCACGACATCCCGACGCTGTACATCATGAGCGGATTTCGCACCCCGCATTACAACCGCTCCATTGGCAACACCAGCACCTACAGCCGCCACCTATATGGCGATGCAGCCGATATTTTTGTGGATGCCACTGGCAATGGTCGCATGGACGACCTGACCGACACCGGACGCGTCACCGAGGCCGATGCCGAACTCCTGGCTGATATCGTGGACACGGTAAAAGCCGACAACGGGGAGGCATACGTGGGTGGCCTCGGCGTATACGGCCCGGCTCCGCACCGGGGCCCATTTGTGCATGTGGATCTGCGGGGCCACCGCGTTCGCTGGTAAAGCGGCTTCCTATATGGGCAGATCCAGTCGCTCAGCTGGCAGCCATGCCCACTGTGCAGTGGCCTGCACCACCGTCGTGTCGTCCATCACAAGATCTACCGGCACATCTACCCGTCCAATGGGGCGCTTCTGCAGACGTGCACGCGTCTCTTCATCCAGCGTAACGGTAGCTGTAATGGATGCAGAAGCCGGGCGCTGGAAGTCCACCTTCAGCGTGCGCACCACGGGCACACTCTCGTCCGAAATGTTCAGCGCCACCACCAGCCCCGACGCCGTCTCCGCAAGCAATGCCAGCGCCGCCGCGTGGATGGTGCCGATGTGATTCGCCACGCGCCGCTCGGCCTCCAACTGCACCGTTACCTCTTCTTGTGTGTACGTGTGGATGCGCAGCCCGGCGGTATCCACAAACGGAATCGCATCGCCAATGGCCTGCGTGAGACCCTCGGGACGCAGGTCGTCGGGACACGGCGCAAAGCGACGGGCAATGGCGGGAAAGGGGTTAGCCATAGCAGAAAACAAGCAGTAAAACAGGACAAAGAAAAACGGGTAACAAAAACGGATACCCCCCCAAGCTACGCACGCTCTCGGCGATGCGTTTGGGATCGGGTCGAGGAGGAAGACGAATCTGACTCGTCACGTTGGTCCAAGTCGAGTTCAGGAGACGCCTCTGTGAATGGGCCTTGCTCCGGCACATCCTCATGCACTTCTTCGGCGTCGTGATCGGCCTCCGCATGCAGGTACGCAATACGCTCCATCGCCTTATCGATGCGCTGCTGCGTCGTCTCAATCTCGTTGCGGTGCGCGTGGTAATAGTACGCTGCAGCGCCTCCGCCTCCCACCAACAAACCGAGGAGCACCAGGAAGAGCGCCAGCGGAAGCCCATTGCGCGGCGCTCGTGCGTCGGTGGCTTGTTGCCGTATGCGTGCGCTTCTTGCTACACCGCGAACGTTCTGCCTCTCTAAAAGAGATCTCCCACATCGACCTCGAATCCATTGACAACGGTAGAGGCTATCGCCCCCGCCTCCACCACACGCGCATGCTGCGTGAACCCAGCGTCGGTGTTTACGTGCACCTCCACCGCCTGCGACTCCGGGTCGAGCGTCCAGTACTCGCGCACGCCGTGCCGCTCGTACAGCCGCTTTTTGATGCCGACATCCCGATGTGCGGTAGACGGCGACAGAATCTCTACTATCAGATCGGGCGCACCTTGCACACGCTGTTCGCCGATGATTGCGCGTCGCTCATTCGCCACGAAGATAAGATCCGGCTGCACGGTGGTGTCCTCCGACAGCGACACATCCATCGGCGCAGTCACGACCTCACCGCTTCCGTGCTCGTCTACGTGACGAAACATAGCTGCCGACAGGCGAAGCGAAACTTGCTGATGCTGAAACGTGGGCGAAGGAGTCATGACAAGTTCACCGGCGATCAGTTCGTAGGGCGCACTTTCCGGCAACTCGGCATCGTCGGCGTACGTGTAGCGCTCCTTCTTGGGAGGCGCGGGCGTGGCTACGTCGGAGGGCTGCGGAGGCGACATGGCAATTCGGAGCCGGTGAGTCCAGTTTGAACAGTGTTCATACGTGAGCCGGGGCGCAAATGTCCGCGCGCAGGATCGCCTCGGCCCACAATGCACCAGACCGGAGGCAGGAGTGCTTCCGGTCTGGTGTAATACCAAATCCGCATGCTTCGTTGGTGTATGCAGGTATGGGTAGTGGGCAAACGCTAAGTGATAGCATCCACGCGGGTTTTTTTTCCACGGTCTGTTCTCTATTGTCATGCTGACCGAAGTGAAGCATCTCAGGTCACACGGTCGGAGGGCTGGCCTCGGAGCGCCTGCGATGGGAACTCCGGCGGAAGATGTGATGCCGAGCGTGCAAGATCGACGTTGAGATCCGTCCCCCCTCCATCTCCACACGAGGCCGACTGACGAAGTAAATTCGGTGCCCTGTAGAGAAGCGATGCCGCTATGCTGCAACGGATTTGTATCCAACGTGCCCCGAACGCATCAGAGGGCCGCTTTTTGCGATCCGGTATCAACGGTCGCTTCGTTTTGAAAGAGCGACTGCCGGTTGAAGTCTTTTGCCAGCATGTAACCGTCGTAGTGGGCGCGGCGGGCAATGTGGTTGATGCCTTTTGCCGTAAAGTACTCGGCTACAGCAATGGGGCGGCGCCCTTCGTCTTGAATCGCCCACTGCGCATGGCGGATGAGCAGTGCGGCTTCCAGTGCATGCGCAATCGTATACGCAAAGCGTCGGGCCCCTGCCTCCAGGGCTTTCTCGCCGCGGTTTTCCATCGTATCGGCCAGCCACTGCACGGCAGCTTTGAACGCGTCTTGCGCCTGCTTCATGGCGTGCTGAAGCGCAGGCGTTTCCAACGCTTCCGCGCAGCGCTTGATCTCGTGGTGCACGGCCTCCAGACGTCCATCGCGGCGTAGCGTACGCAGCGCGATGAGCGACATCACGTTGGTGGTGCCCTCCCACAGCGGCAGCGCAAACGTATCCCGCAGAAGTGTGGGGATGCCCGTTTCTTCGACGTATCCCGACCCGCCAAAGGCTTCGATGACCTCGGTGCTTACCTCAACGGCCTGGCGCCCCGTGATGAGCTTTACCATCGGCGAGAGCGCTCGTAACAAGTGCCGCTCTTCGTTACTCAGCGCGTCGTTCTCTTCCTTGCCAATGAGCTCCACAAACCGGAACGTGAGGTGGAACGCGCCCTCGAACGTGGCCTGCACATCGGCAAGGGTGTCGTAGTGCAGTGGCTTTTCAATGATGGGCGTGCCAAAGGCTTTGCGCTTGCGGGCATAGTCGCGCGCCAGCGCCAGGCCCCGCCGCATGCTGCTCACAGCAATGAGCGCGTTCCACATGCGCGCGCGGTCCACCATGGGCGTAAGGTGCCGGGTGCCGTTTTGAAGTTCAGTGATTGGATGTGCCACCGCGCCGTTGAGCGTAACTTCCGAGACAGGTAGCTTCTTCGCACCCATACTGTCCTTAAGACGGTTCACCCGAATGCCATCAGCAGGAGACGCGTCATGATTGTCGCGAATCGGCAGGTAGAAGAGCGAGAGTGCGGTCTGTCCGCTTTTATTATTGGATTCCGGGCGAGCCAGCACAATCGCCATGTTAGCTGCCGTGGAGGAGGTAAACCACTTATGTCCGTACAAGCGCCATTCGCCGTCTTCGTAGCGCGCCTCGGTATCCACCTTGCTCAAGTCGGTGCCGCCAGACTGTTCGGTGCGCCACTGTCCGCTTGTCCAGAACGTGTCGGGATCGCGGCTCATCAGATGCGGCACCACCTCGTCAATGAGCACCTCGTTGCCGGAGCGCAATAGCGTGGCAATGGAGCCGTCGGTCGTAGCCAACAGGAAGCCCATCATATCAGAGGCCGGAAGCGTAAGGTACGCCAGGGCGCCCTGATGTACACGACTCAGCGGCCCGTTTTTACGCTCGTACGCGGTAGCAATCACCCCATGCTCGGCAACCATCGGCAGTACGCGTTTCCACACGTCCGTGAGCTCAATGTGGTCAATGCGATCACCCGTCGGATCCCACTGCACCAGCCGGGGCGTGTTGGGGCGGTCTTGGAGCTGCAGGTCGTACAGCTCACCGCCGGTTTCTGCCCCCAACGCCCGAAGGTCCGGCTTGATTGCCGCGTACATCTCAGGTGGACACGTGCGCTTCAGGTAGCTACGCAGCACGCGGTCGGTATCGAATTGATTGCCAAGGTCCGCCAGTTTGCGTGACATAGTGGGTACTAACATCCATGAAGGAAATACAAGAGGCCCGCTGCGTGTGTCGGCCATAACCTACATACAGCGCATCACTGCACGTAATGCAAATCTAATTCCAGTGATGCACGGCTCTGTGGGGGAAACTACCACCTGCCGTGTAAGCGTCTATCTGTAAACGAACCAGCTGTAAACGAACCAGACGATATAACTGCGCAGGCTTCCTTCAAGAGCCGTTCAACAGCTGTTCAATGGAGCAGGCCGCTCCCCATCTCTCCACTAAGGACGCGGTGCAGGGGCCCAACCGGGCGGCAATATCACTAACGGATGCGGCTGGTGCGTAGCCATGGTGCGCACGAAGTCGCGGACCGGGTCGTACGTCTCGGGGGCACGGTCGCGGTCGGATACGAGGGCGCGAATCGGAGCCGGAACCAGGGTCTCAAACCCGAAGAACCCGCTGATGGCGTTCACCTCTTGCACCTGCACCCAGTCACGATCCAGCTCAGCAGCGGTGCGCGCGGCCTCGATGGCCGCCGGCAGCCCGCCGATGGTATCGACCAGACCGCGCTCCTGTGCAGCGGTCCCAGTCCACACGCGCCCCTCGGCAACCTCGCGCACAGCGTCTTGGTCCAGCGAGCGGCCCTCGGCCACGCGGGCAATAAAGTCGTCATAGAGGGCTTCGATCTGCGCTTCAGCACGCTCCCGTTCGGCTTCAGTCAGATCGCGGGTGGGCAACTCTACGCCCAACAGCGGCACGGCGTATCCGGTGGTCAGGTCGGCCCGGTCGCCGCGCTGCACCACATCGTAGTCGAACCCGGCGCGGTCGCTGAAGCCATCGTCGTAGATCCAGCCGGCTACAACACCAATTGAGCCGGTAAGCGTGGTGGGAGATGCGACAATCTCGTCGCCGTACATCGACACCCAGTATCCGCCCGAACCCGCCACCTGGCCTTGACTGATGATGACGGGCTTGTCTTCCGATGCTTCGCGCAACGCCTCGGCCACAAGATCAGCCGCCAGCGGGTCACCGCCTGGCGAATCCACCCGGAAGACGATAGCGGCCACATCGTCGCGGTCGGCCGTGTCACGAATGGTCTTGGCCAGTTCCCGGGCTTGCATCCCGCCGTCGATAGATGTACCGCCAATGCCGTACACCAGCGCAATGGTAGGCGGCGCGCTCCACGCATCAGAAGCCGTGTGCAGTTCGTTGAGCGCATCTACCGAGAGCGCCGAGGTAGAGCTGCCCACATGCGTGTCGAGCAGATCGTCGAGATTACTCCAGCGCCCAGTGCCATCAATGAGTCCAGCGGACTCGGCGTCGTCGGCCCAGAGCAGGGTTTGATCGTTGACGATAGAATCAAACGTGGCGGTATCAAGACCGCGAGACGCCGTCACGTCGGTACGCACGGTTTCGTAGAAGGCGTCGATGTAGGCTTGCCGCTGCTCGCGTTCGGCCTCCGAAAAGTCGGTGCGGTCGAGCGCTTCGAGCGCGGACTTGTGCGAGAAGAGGCGCCAGTCATCCACCGCAATGCCAACTTTGTCGAGCGTGCCCGCCAGGAACGTCTGGCTGGAGGCGTAGCCGTCAAGCGTGAGGCGGCCCACTGGATCCATAATCACATGGTCGGCCACGCTGGCAATGTGGTAGGTATTCATGCCGGCGTTCTCGACGTACACAAGCACGGTGGTGCCCGCCGCCTGCGCTTCCTGCAGCGCCTGACGCAGTTCCCACGCCAGCGCGGGTTGAATGCGCAGCCCCGACAGATTCAGCGCCAGCGTCTGCACACGGTCTGAAGCGCCCGCTCGCTCGATGGTGCGCAGCGCCTCGTACAGCCGCCGCACACCCTCTTGCGTCCACGCTTCTACCTGACTCTGCTGATACCCGAGCGTACCACCCAACTCCAGCGCTACGTGCTTGCCGCCACGCTGCACCGCCTCGCTGATGGCACTCGGCTGCGCCCCACCCAGGCGCACGCCGTAGGTGCTGGAGGCGTACGCTTGCGACGGATTAAACCGCGCCTGACTCTGCACACCCGCCCGGTCCAGGTTTACGCGAAGTCCGAGGCTAAAAGCTTCGCTCTCAAAGTAGCGGCCTACCGCCTCCACGCCAGGCGCCACTTGGAAGGCTCCGCCCACGCTCCAGGGCGCATCACCCAGCGCATCCCCCGAAAACACGGCCATGTCGCCAAATACCGTAAGCCGTGGCGTGCCCAGCGGACGAATGCCCAGCGCGCCCACCCATTCGCGGTCGTCGGTCTCCAGCCCAATGTTGTACGTGAGGCCCACCGACAGGTAGCGGTTTGGACGCGCAATGGCACCGGTGGTGAGACGGTTGACGCGTCCGAAGGCCCGCTTGTCGCCTGCAAAGCCCTGATACGCAATGCCGGTGGCAAAGCGCTTGGTGCCGCCCGCCAGCCCAACGTGGTAGCCCGTGCTCCGGAATCCATTACGCTCAACACGCAAGACCCCGCTGCTAAGCCCACCCAGCGACGAGAACGCCCCAATGTCACTTACACCACCATGGTCGCGCCCGTCGGTCGACCATTGCAGTTGGAGCGCATTGGGCTCAAGCGCAGGCAAGGCCGGATTCGCAAATCCGCTCAACCCCTCACCCACGGCAGAGGGTGGTGCCGAAAGAAGATCATATTGCGAGTAATACGACGCCATGCGCTGTGCGTGCACCGAAGCGGAGAGAAGTACACAGCACAGGCCCATGGCAACCAGCGAAACGAGTTGGCGCATAGCAGTAGAAACGAAAGAGATTAAAGGGAGATACGAAGGCCACCATCAAGGTGAAGAGGCGATGCCAAGACGAAGCATTATGCCCCATCCAGCATACGGTCTTTATACGTCTCAGATCATCTCGGTGTTACAGGATATTGCCAGCGCGCAGGATGTGCTTATACCCCCCCACGCTGTATGTATATGAATGCTACCCTACCTCCTCTCCCAAATATCCAACCGCCTACATGGTGCACCTTCTTCGCTGGAGCCCGCTCCTGCTCGCCCCGATCACCTAACACCGCCGCTGGTGTACTGTAGGATTGTGAGATTAGCCGCCGTACGCTACGACAACTTTTGTCGGTAGCTGTTAGATTGAGAGAAATAACCTGGAGGGAGCCTTTCAGCGAGAGTCCCCTCCACCATGGTACATGACAGAAAAATTGCGAGCCTTCATATTAGTCCCGGGCATCAGCGCCTTCCTCGATCAGAGGCGCCGATCACAACCGTTTCAACTGGACTGCTGCATGACCAAGATCCCGGATTTAAACTCGGGTCTGCGCGCCTTTCGCCGGGATTTGGCCTTAAAGTACGCTTATTCTTGCCGACCTCCATCTCGCAGACCATGCAGAGCCGTTCGACCTCCGGATTCAGCGAGCACAGGCCGTT
>NZ_JAWOAR010000264.1:0-22603 GCF_046498435.1 Longimonas sp.
CCTGCATGTCGGCCTGGCCGTCTACGTGCGTTTTGTTGGAGCCGGTAAGATCTGCCGAGCCGCCCACAAGGTGCGGGCCCATCTCATCAACCAGATGATCGAGCACCGTACCGCTGGCGGCGCGGGTGGCACGCGAGGTGCCCGTTTCAAAGGTCGGCAGCACCGCATCCCAATCGGTGGGCAGCGTGCCGTTCATCCAGCGCTCAAATGTGGCCGCCTGGTCCGGATGCGCCGCTTCGTACGTATCGTAGAGCGCGTCCCACTGCGCGTGAGCTTCTTGGCCCGTTTCAACGGCCTCGCGCATGTGCGTGGCGACCTCGTCGGGCACGTGGAACGCCGGTGCATCCGACGGCCAGCCGAGGGCTTCTTTGGTGCGGGCAATTTCTTCCTCACCCAGCGGCGCACCGTGGGCGGAAGCGGTGTCTTGCTTGTTGGGACTCCCGTAGCCGATGTTGGTGTGCACGCAGAGCAGCGACGGACGCCGCGTCTCGCTCTTGGCCACGCGAATCGCCTGGTCAATCGCCCGCAGGTCGTTGCCGTCCTCCACCGTGTGCACGTGCCAGCCCATCGCCTCAAAGCGCTGCGGCACGTTCTCCGTAAACGCAATATCCGTCGAGCCGTCGATCGAGATTTCGTTGTCGTCGTACAGATAGATGAGCCGCCCCAGCCCCTGATGGCCGGCAAACGACGCCGCCTCCGACGAAATGCCCTCCATCAGGTCGCCATCCGACACAATGCCGTACGTGTAGTGGTCCACCAGCGGGTGCTCCTCGGTGTTGAAGTGCGCCGCCAGATAGCGCTCGGCCATCGCCATGCCCACGCCCGTGGCAAAGCCCTGCCCCAGCGGACCCGTGGTCGTCTCCACGCCCGGCGTCAGGTGCGCCTCGGGGTGGCCCGGCGTTTTGCTGCCCCACTGCCGAAAGTTCTTGATCTCATCGAGCGGCAGGTCGTAGCCTGTCAGGTGCAAGAGCGCATAGAGCAGCATCGAGCCGTGGCCCGCCGACAGTACAAAGCGGTCGCGGTCGGCCCAACCCGGGTCGCTCGGATCGTGCTTCAGGTGGCGCGTCCACAGCACATACGCCATGGCCGCCGCCCCCATCGGCATTCCCGGATGGCCGCTCTCGGCCTGCTGCACAGCATCCATGGCCAGACAGCGGATGGTATTGATAGATTGGCGATCAAGCTCAGACGGCTCAATAAGCGGTTCGGTTGACACAGAAGCGGTGGGCATAAGACGTTATTAAAACAGAGGGATACGAAAGGTAAGATGCTTGAACGGAGGTCAGGGCGCAGATACATGCGCTGTGCTACTCCCAAAGAGGGTCGCGCAGGAACAGGCTCCCGGCAGCAGCCCCGTGCGATGATTCCGGGCGCACAGGGCCGTGCTGGTCTGCGCTACGACGCACTCGTTACGACGCATCAGTATTGGCCTCATAGGCGGCGTCGATGAACGCACCGAAGCATTCCGGCGAGCGCGACTGCGGCGCCACAAAGTGTCCGTTGATGAGAACGGACGGCGTGCTCGACACGCCCGCGGCAACACCCTGCTGCCGCTGATGCATAATGCGCTGACGGTGGCGATCTTCCTCCAGGTGCGTCGACACCAGGTCGGGATCCATATCAATGCGCTCGGCAATGGCACGCAACTGCTCCTCCGACAAGCCCTCACGGCGCTGGTTATCGTACTGCATATCGAGCATCTCATAGAACTTGTCCGCTTCAGCCGCAGCGTACAGCGCCTGAATCTGAGGAATGGAAAACTCCCAGAGGGGAAATGGCTTCGGTACGAAGCGCGCACGATCCCCATTTTCCTCCTTCACGACCTCCATCACGCTGTGCATGTCGGCACAGTGCGGGCAGTTCGGATCAAAGAACTCCACAACCGTCACCGGTGCATCAGGGTTGCCATCAATCGGGTCATCATCGCGCACGAAGTCTTGCCAGTTTTGCACGGGCTGCTTTTCCGCATCAAACTGGCACTCATCGGGCACATCTACCGTGTCGCTGGCAAAGGCAGCAGGCAGGTGCGAAGCGGGCGCCTGCTGGGTAAAGTACGCCACATCGGCCCCTGCAAACAGGAGCGCCGCAACAACGAGCGCCCCTAAGAGCTTGTATTCCGAACGGCGTGAAGTATCAGACATAGCGGGCGAAGACGATGATGAGGAAGAAAGTAATGGGAATGCAGTGAGTCCGGCCAGCGTGGTAACGAGCGCGGCCGAGGTCAGGCAGAGTGCGCACAAGGCATCGAGTTCGACAAACTGTACGTACATCAGATAGCCGGTGTAAAGCACCCCCGTGCCTATCAGACCTGCACGCAGCTTAGCCATCGTGGGGCGCTGCATCCGGGTGGCTCGCACCACTAAAAAGGTAAGCACCGCTACAGCAGCATAGAAAAGCAGGCCCCACACAACATTTGAGAGCCCCAGGAACGTACCCGCCTCGCTGCCTACAACAGAAGCACAGTCAAACGCAGATGCGCTGCCGTCGCCCAGTCCCAGACAGCCACGGTCAAACCCGCGCTGCTCTTGCAGCCCCAGATGTCCAGCAACAAGCAGGCCAAGCAAGGCCACACCAAAAGTGATTCGTTCCAACCACGGACGATATGTATTCCAGGTAGACATAACAGCAGTGTAATTACAGAGGGCACAGCACCGGGAGACGCTACCGAAGCCGGGCTTATTGGTTTCTTTTCCGTAACGAACTGCCACTCGTTGGGTTGCCTGGTGCCATCCACCCTGAAAGCGGTTTTGCCAGGGCTTGATGCTGGCCGTCGGGCCTCACTCCTCCAACTGTGCCTTGAGTTCCTGGATGCTATCACGTAGTTCGGCAGCGCGCTCAAAGTCGAGATCCTCGGCGGCCTCTTCCATTTCGGTTTTCATCTGCTCGATGAGATCCTCCTTCTGATCGTCGGTCAGGTACTTCACGACCGGGTCCGAGACCGTGCTCGTAAGCTGCTCGGGACTCCCGTAGTGCTTGCGGTTCGAGGGCTCGCGGTCGTCGCGTTTCTTCTCATCGGCGATGGCCGTGCCACGGTGAATCTCGTCGACCGACTTCGTGATCGGTTCGGGCGTGATGTCGTGCTCTTCGTTGTACTCCAGTTGAATCTGTCGGCGGCGCTCGGTTTCGTCGATCATGCGCTGCATGGAGCCGGTAATCTCATCGGCGTAGAGAATCACCTGCCCGTCCACGTTGCGGGCTGCGCGCCCAGCGGTCTGGATGAGTGAGGTTTCGCTGCGCAGGAAGCCCTCCTTATCCGCATCCAGAATGGCCACGAGGCTCACTTCGGGCAGATCGAGCCCCTCGCGCAAGAGGTTCACGCCCACAAGCACATCGTACTCGCCCAGGCGCAGCCCGCGGATGATGTCGACCCGCTCCAGCGCATCCAGGTCCGAGTGCATCCAACGCACGCGCACGCCGTTGCTGTCAAGGTAGTCGGCCAGATCCTCGGTCATGCGCTTTGTGAGGGTCGTCACCAGCACACGCTCGTTCTTTTCGCTGCGCTTGCGAATCTCTTCGAGCAGGTCGTCGATCTGCGTATCGGTCGGACGAATGTCGATTTCGGGGTCGGGAATGCCGGTGGGGCGCACCACCTGATCCACAAACACGCCGCCGCTCTGCTCCAGCTCATAATCGCTCGGCGTAGCGCTCATGTAGATGACCTGATCGTGCATCTCCTCAAACTCCTCGAACGTGAGCGGACGGTTATCCAGCGCCGAGGGCAGCCGAAAGCCGTGCTCCACCAGCTTCAGCTTGCGGGCGCGGTCGCCGTTATACATGGCGCGCACCTGCGGAATGGTGACGTGGCTCTCGTCCATCACCAGCAAGAAATCGTCGGGGAAGTAGTCGAGCAGGCAGTACGGACGCTCGCCCGGCTTGCGGTCGGTCAAGTGACGGCTGTAGTTCTCGATGCCCGAGCAGTAGCCGACCTCCTGCATCATCTCCAGATCGAACATAGTGCGCTGCTCCAGGCGCTGCGCCTCCACCATCTTGCCCTCTTCGCGCAGCACCGCGAGTCGCCAGCGCAACTCCTCCTTAATGCTATCAATAGCGGATGCGAGGCGATCTTCGGGCGTCACAAAAATCTGCGCCGGATAGAGCGTCAGATGCTCGTCCAGCGCATTGACCTCGGTCCCGTCGGTCGGATCAATCAGACTGATGCGATCAATCTCATCCCCCCAGAACTCGATGCGGAAGGCGCGGTCTTCGAAGTAGGCGGGGAAGATGTCCACCACATCGCCGCGCACACGGAAGGTGCCCGGCTGAAATTCGATGTCGTTGCGGCTGTAGAAGAGATCCACGAAGCGGCGCAGCAGCACATCGCGTTCTACCTCCATGCCCGGCGCCAGTTGGATGATCTCCTTGCGGAACTCATCGGGTGAGCCGAGTCCGTAGATGCACGACACGCTTGCCACCACGATCACATCACTGCGTCCCGAGATCAACTCGCTCGTCGCCCGCAGCCGCAGCCGCTCAATGCGGTCGTTGATGGCCACGTCTTTCTCGATGTAGGTATCGCTCGGGACGATGTAGGACTCGGGCTGATAGTAGTCGTAGTACGAGATGAAGTACTCGACGGCGTTGTTGGGGAAAAACTGCTTGAGCTCGCCATAGAGCTGCGCCGCGAGCGTCTTGTTGTGGCTCATCACCAGCGTGGGCCGGTTCGCCTCTTCGATGACGTTTGCAATGGTGAACGTGTTGTGTACAAACATACCTCCCTGGCCTGCCAAAAAGGTCTCGGGCCCCGGCACGCTCAGATCATACACGTACGGATGGTCATAATCTACGGCTTCGACAGAGGCGATGGGGGTCCAGCGCACAGCATTCGAGGGATGCGGAGCGCCATCGCCACGCGCAGAATCGACCGCTGTTTGATACGCCGCTGCTGCTGTTGCACGTGCACCAGTTTTACTATCGGCAACCCGTTCTTTCTTTGGAGCCTCTCCCCCTTGACCAAGGGGGAGATGTCGATAGACAGAGGGGGTTCGACCGACAGGGTTCTCGGCTTTGCTCTGCCCCACATCCATGCGCGATCCTCGGGCCCCTGTGGGAAGGCGCTCCGGTATCGGAAGCAGATCGGTATCGCGTGCCTCCGCCGTCTCAATGAGCTGCGGCTCTCCATCGCGCAGCACCCACAAGTTATGGTCACCGGTCATGGTCGCGGTGCGCCCACACAATGTCGTTACGCGATACATAGTGTCGGGCGCTTCGTGACGAATGGCTGCTCGCACAGGGTGATGGGCAACCGCTCCAGTGTCAGGATCGAAGGCGAGCGTTGAACACGCGTCTTCCGGCAGCACCACCTCCTCGGTCTTGGAGGGGGCATGATAGTGCGTGATGCCACGCTTTTCGATCTGAGCATCTACGAAGGCTCCGATGGATTCAACACGCGGTATTCGTTCTTTTCCGTCATGCGGAGCCACGTACACAGGATCATCATACCCGAGGCTTTTCCCCGTACCCGTGCCGCCAAGCAGCGTCTGATGACGATCGCCCCGCTTCAGGCCGTCGTTGAGTTCTTTGATGGCCTGGGGCTGGTCGCCCATCGGGGTGAACTCGGAGACGAGGTCGAACTGGTTGTTGACGTCTTGCAGCGGCGCTGAGGGCGCATCCGGCGGCAGGTCGGGCAGGGAGGGATGCGAGGGCGCGTCGTTGGGCGTGGACATACGGCAATACAGCAATAGAGTGCAAGCAGCTACAGCTTATTCAAACTGAATAGACCGACACAGAGATTCACGCCCTGCCAGTGCCCGACGGGTTTGCTACATTTGTTAGATAGCATTTGGAGTTGATTCGACACGTGACAGTCGAGTTATCGCCAAACTGGGGGCATAAAGGCAACGATCATCAGAATAAAGCGCCTGAAGAAGAACAAACGAGCAAGTGGTCGCCACAAGGATTTGGATAATCTGGAGCATTTGTCGTAGCACCGCCAAAACCGATGAAGGGAAACCACCAAGGGGGAACGACGAAGGGCCGTATAAGCCGCTGCGTATTCCAGACTCCACACGTTCAAGAGTGTCCCATTTTTTTCGACCTATGTCTCGTCTTCTCGTCCTTGTCATCGCCACCACGGCTCTCATCCCCACACATGGCAACAACAGACCGGCTCCTGCCGAGGCGATCGACACCGAAATAATGGGCTCCGAGGCAACGGATGCCGGCCTGACAGACGGTCCTGTTAGCCCCATGTCTTCTTCTGAGCCCATGGTGCTCTTCGACTTCGACGGCGCCGATACCGCCCAGTGGAGCATCGAGAACGACGGCGTGATGGGCGGGCGCTCAGAGGGCTTTGTCGAGGTCGCAGGTGGCACGCTCGTATTCACCGGAGAGGTGGTCACCGAGGGCGGCGGGTTCTCGTCGGTCCGCGCGGCACTACAGACAGACATTTCGAGCTACGACGGAATCGAACTCCGCGTCCGCGGCGGCGGGCGCACGTTTGAGCTTGATGTCGACGACGGGACCGAAAGCCGGGGTCGTGAGGTGAATCGGCGTGGCCCGGTCCCAACAAGCAACTCATGGGAGACCGTCCGCGTCCCCTTCGCCTCACTGGAGGCGAGCGCACACGGCGAGCCTGTGAGGGTCGACCCGCTCGACCGCTCAGCCGTGAAGTCGATCGGGGTTTACATCATAGATGGGCAGGATGGCCCGTTTCGGCTTGAAGTGGACTGGATACGCGCGTACCGCGAGGCAGAATGAGCGGCGCATCTCGAATTCACAGGCTGCCGGACGACGACCTCTCCGAGATGCAGCCCCTGATGCCCCCCGGGCGGACCGCACCCGTGAGCGGTTTGACATTTTGAAGGCGACTGGAGTTGCCCCGCATATCTGTAGACAATGAGGGCTCCCCCAACAACAAACCCCCACCGCATGCACGGATGCACACGGTGGGGCTGGATACCAGGGAGCAAATGCTCCTTTGTCTGCGGTTGAGCGGCTTATTCCGCGTCCTCAACCGACACTGCACCTTCCGGAAGCGGCGCGCGGCTGTCGCCGTTCAGGTAGGTGTCGAACCAGCGCATCATGCGCAGGGTGTAGTCGAGCTGCGCGGTGGAGCGCCCGTAGCCGTGGCCCTCGTTCGGGTACGTCACCATGCGCAGCGGCACGTCGGGGCGGCGCACTTTGATGTGACGGTACAGCTCCATCGACTGCGCCGGGTGCACGCGCGTGTCCTCTTCGCCGTGAGCGATGAGCAGCGGCGTGTTCGCTTGTCCGGCATGGTAGATCGGGCTGCGCTTCAGCATATCCATCCAGCTATTCCAGATGCGATTCCGCGAATGCACCAGGAACAACTCTTCGGGGATGTCGCTCGTGCCCCACTTTGAGAGGTTGTTGCTGATGCCCACGTTCATGACACCGGCGGCAAAGCGCTCGGTGTAGTAGGTGCTCATCCACGCGGTGGCATAGCCGCCGTACGAGCCGCCGGTCACGCCCACGCGGTCGGGATCGGCAATGCCTTCATCGATCAGGAAGTCGACGCCGTCTACGATATCGTCAAACTCGCGTCCGGCCAGGTCGGCCTGACTGCTGTACGTGAAGTCGATACCGCGTCCTGTACTGCCGCGATAGTTCGGATAGAACACCGCAAAGCCCTGGGCGGCGCCCATCTGTCCGGGATCGGCATAGCGCGTGAGCCATCCGTTGCTGTAGTGCGCTTCGGGACCGCCGTGGACCACGGTAATGACCGGCACCTGCGTGCCCGGCTCGTAGTCGACCGGCAGAATGAGCAGGCCGTCGATGTCGAACTGGCCGTCGGCAGCGGTGTAGTTGACCACGCGCTGCTCGCCCATCTCAATGTCCTCAAGCTCGGGGTTCGAGGTGGTCATGCGCTCCGGGGTATCAGCCTCTGCATCCAGCCAGAATACTTCAGGGGGATGCTCAGGGGTGTGCGCGGTGAAAGCCACCTCGCCGTCCTCCGTGGGCGCAAAGCCCGTCATGATGGGACCGCCCAGATCCACACGGCGATTGAAATCGCTTCCATCGGGGGCAATGGTGCCAAACGAGGTTTCGACGCTCTCGCTGGCCAGGAAGTGAATGGTGTCGTCGTCCGTCCACGCAATCTGTTCGAACTTGCCCTCAAACTCCGGGAAGATATTTTCGGGCGTGGCGTCGTCTTCGGCATCCACAACCATAATGCGCCCGTCGGTGGGATCGTGCAGGTCGTGCCCGGCGCGCAGAGCCAGTTGGTCGCCGCTCGGGCTCCACTCGATCTGTCCGATTTTGCCTTCGTTGTCAATGTCGGCCACCACGTTGCCCGATTCGGCATCGACAATCACAACGCTCTGTGCCATGTAGAAGTCATCCACCTCGGGCGAAGGCGCTACAGTGACGGCCAGCTGATCGCCGCTCGGGCTCCAGTTCATCAGGTGGGCGGTACCCTCCACGTTCAGTGGCTCGGCCTCGGCCTCCGCTGTTACGTCTACCATGTAGGGCAGGCGGTTCGGGCGGTTTTCTTCGTAGAGATTGGGTTCGTAGGGAAGCTCCGCTTCGGGGACATCGAGCGCTTCAGGCGCAGAGAACACAATGCGGTCGCCGTCGGGGGCCCACTCGTAAGCAACCATGGACCGGTCGAAGGCATAAAGCTGCTCCATCTCACCCGTCTCCGGATCTATTTCGTAGAGCGCGCGGCCCTCGTCATCGTCAGTCGCCGTCAGAAAGGTCAGTGTGCCGTGCTCGGGCCGAAACGTAATGTTGCCGACCGAGCCTTCGGTATAGAGCGCCTCTTCCTCGCCCGTGTCGGTGTCGAGAACGAAGAGGTGGCTATCGTCCGATGCGTTGTCTTCGCGAGGATCGACCGGCTGCGTACGGGTGAAGGCGATGAAGTCCCCCTCCGCATCCACAGTTGTGTTACTCACCGATTGTAGCATGGCCTCCTGCATGGGCGTAAGCCCCTGGGCGATGCCTGGCGTAGGCGCGCTCCACAGGCCGACCAGCACCAGTGCCAGCAACAGCCGAAGTGGTATTCGTATCGTGGGGTGTATCATGGGAATCGAGAAAATCAGACCAACAGAATAGGCGATGGTATAGCGCGTGGCTGGGCTCGTATCGACCGTTCAGCGCACGCTCATCTCCTCCTATCGCTGGCCCGATGCCCCGTTCCACTTGACACAACAACCCGCCGCATCCCCCGAGGGCATTCTGCAATGAAGGGCTGACTGTTACCATCTCGTTGGGTCCGGTGGGTCTGTGACAGATACACGCATCTCGTTATATGCCCCTCATCTTTTGTGCACTCGTCTCCATGCATAGTAACAGCAATGATATCAACCTAAAATAGCTACTCACGACTACAACGCTGCGCCGAGTCTAACGCTGCGCCGAGTCTAACGCTGCGCCGAGTCTTGTTTACCACCAAACCAGTTCACATTGCCTGTATGCTACGTCTTGTACGCCATGTATTGCTTATCGGATACGCCTGCTGCGCGGTCGTCATCGGCTGGGGAGCTGTATCGGAGGCCCATGCCCAGGACCCGGCCATTACCGGGCAGATTCTTGACGCAGAAACGGAAGAGCCGCTGGCCGGAGCTACGGTTGCCCTATGGAAGGAAACCGAGACGGATTCTACCATGGTAACCGGCGATGCCACCAGCCCCGAGGGCACGTTCACCATCGAACCCTCTGAGGCCGGGCCGTTTACGCTGCGTATTAGTTTTGTGGGATACGAGAGTCAGCGGGTGGAAGACGTACCTGCTCAGTCGCCCCCGCATGATGTGGGCACCATCCGGCTGGCTCCCGAGCCTACACAGGTCGACGAGGTGGAGGTAACCGCCGAACGCCCCACCGCCGAAATCGAGACCGACCGCACTACCTACAACACATCCGACCGAGCCGTGAGCGCGGGCGGCTCTGCGCGTACGGTACTGGGCACGCTGCCCTCTATTCAGGTCGACATCGACGGCAGCATCAGCCTGCGCGGCAACGAGAGCGTAACGCTCCAGATTAACGGGGAGCCCGCATCGCTTGAAGGCGAAAGCCTCGTCAGCTACTTACAGAGCATTCCCGCTGATGCAGTGGAGCGCGTGGAGGTCATTCCGAATCCGTCGGCCCGATACGAGCCCGAGGGCATGGCCGGTATCATCAACATCGTGCTAAGCCGCGATCTGGATGCAGGCTGGAACGGGGGCTTTATGGTGGCGGGGGGCCGCGATAACAACGCTGATGTGGGCGGCAACGCGTCGGCCAATGTGGGCTACCAGCGCGGTGGGTTCAACGTGCTGGCGAGTTACTCCATCCGCCGCGATCGCGAAGAGGACAACGATGCCCGGCTCTTGGAGCAGTTTAACGACAGCGGGTCCAATCGGTGGACCGACCAGGCCGCAACCGAACGAGAACGCGACCGCTCGCAGTCGCTCAACACCCAGCTTGGCTATCGGTTTTCGGATCGCACCTCGCTCGACCTGGAAACCTCGCTCAGTCTACGCCACGATAGCGAAGATGGACGCACGCGCTACGCCGAATATCTGGGCAGCACCAACACGTCGGATCTGCAAGACCAGTATGTGCGCCTAACGGACGTTACCGACACCGACGAGAGCATCGACGGACGCCTTACGTTCAACCACGAGTTTGCCGACGACCACACGCTGCGGTCGCAGATGCGCTACGATCGCGATTTTGAAACAGAAGACGGCGTTTATACGACCTATGGCATCGAAAACGGAACTCGCCTCGATACACCCCGCGGGCGCGAACTCGATGTTGTGAATGAGGATGAGCAAGACGGTACGCTCGAAATCGATTACACGCGTCCGATGGGTGCGCTCGACCTGGAGATGGAAACTGGCTACAAGGGCACGCTGCGCCGCCTCGATAGCGACCAAACCTTCGATGATAATGAAACGCTCTTCACCTTCGACGAGATCATCCATGCCGGGTACGGTATCCTACGCCGCGGCTTGGGCGACTTTGAGTTGGAAACGGGTCTGCGTGCCGAAACTGTAAACACCGACTTTAACCTGAGCAGCGAGGAGGAGCGCACTGAGCAATCGTACGTGAGCTTTTACCCAAGCGTATTCCTGTCGTACAGCCCCAACGAACGGCAGCAGGCGCGCATCTCATACAGCAAGCGGGTCGACCGGCCTAACCTGTGGGACATCAATCCGCTCGATGATAACGAGGACCCCACGTTCCGCAACGAAGGTAATCCGGGACTTGACCCTGAGTACATCCACTCGTTTGAGCTTACCGGCACGCAACGCTGGGATTTTGGCTCGGTTACAGCCACGCCATACGTGCGTCACACGGTCAATGAAATCGAGGACGTGACGCGCGAGGAGACCACCGACGACGGACGCTCGGTTATCGTCCGACGTGCGGAAAACCTGTCGTCGAGCACCTCGTACGGAGCCGAGTTTGTCGTCACGTTCAACTACGGCCCTACCGAGGGTACGCTAAGCAGTAATGTGTACCGCGCGGTGACCGATGGCTCGAACCTGACCACCGACCGCAGCCAGGATGCGATCTTGTTTTCGGGACGTGCAAACCTGCGTGCCGAACTGCGTGACGGATTGCAGGCCGAGATCAATCAGTTCTACCGCCCCGGCCGCGACATTCCGCCCGAGGGCCGCATCGATGCGTTCTCAAGTACGGAAGTAGCCCTGCAACAGTCGCTCTTTTCAGGAAATGGGAGCCTCACGCTCCGCGTCGACGACCTATTCAATGATACAAACGTCGGCATCTGGTACCGCGACGACGATGTCTACCAGCAGTCAAACTTTGAGTGGGGACGCCGCGAGGTTACGCTGAGCTTTCAGTATACCTTTGGCTCGGGCGACAATGACGGCGGCCCGGACGGCGGCGGACGGCGGCGCTAACGGTTTGGGCAGCGTGTCATACCAAATCCGATTGCTGCATTACGGAGAGGACATACGCAGTTGCGGCTCCCCCGTCATCTCCTCACGGGGCTCCGTACGTGTTTAGCGATTTGTAGCCCGAGACGCGTGCAGTTCCGATAGCATTCGGCTCATAGGGCGCCGGGGACGCAAGCGGTACCGACAGGGGTCGGCACAGGTTACCCGGCTATGGGATTCCCTTAGCCCGGGATCATTGAAGCCCGCTAAACAGATACGCTGTCGGAAGGATATTCCGGGCGGTTATGGAACCGAGTTAACAGATACGTCTTTCGGCCTCGTGTCGGGATGGACGGGTAGTTGAAAGGGTCGGCTGGACGTTTTTCTCGGTCCCCTTTCGATCCTTCCATACACCAACGACGCATACGGAGTTAGCATCAATGGTCGGCAGCGTAGTCTCAACATAAAAAAGCAGCATCCCATATGGGTATGCTGCATGGCGTGTTGTCACACGCAGTACGGAAAGCAAAACGGGGCCGTGCCAGCGGGGGCTTGCGCGGTACGAAAGGCACCGCTGTGCCGCCCGCTGTATGGATGACCCGACTGGTTGCGCAGGACAACGACCACACGTTGATGCACAACCGCTTGTCTCTTGTCTTACAAGCGCTTCTTGCGATCGCCGCGGTTACGGTGCCGACGGCGGCGCGCCTTTTTCTCCTTCAGCCGCTTCTCTTCAGACGGCTTCAGGTACGACATATTCTGGCGGTACTCCCGCAGCACACGGCTCCGGTTGACCTGACGGCGAAACCGTTTCAGAGCGCGATCGATAGACTCGTTGTTGCGTACTTTTACACCTACAGCCAAAGTAGATCCCTCGTTATTCCTGTCTGATTATTGTGCGATGCTTGATGGGGCGTACGGACCTGTATAGTCCGTCCATCCATTCGTAACGAGCCCTCTATACGGGTGTTTCTGTGTTCGCATTCCGATTTCTGCCCCCGTTCCCGCATTCATCATGGCTTCGTCCCCCACACTGGTTCTTGCGACCCACAATTCGGGCAAGGTTGCCGAGTTTCGTACGCTACTGCAGGCGCTTCCGCTTACCCTGCGTACGCTGGATGCATGGCCGGAGGCGCCCGAGGTGGAGGAAGATGCCAACACGCTGCGCGGCAATGCGCTCAAGAAAGCGCGCGCCATCCACGACCACACCGGTCACGCGGCCCTGGCCGACGATACCGGGCTTGAGGTGGCGGCCCTCAACGGGCGTCCCGGCGTGCACACCGCACGCTTTGCCGGGCCCAATGCTACAGACGCCGAAAACATTGCGCACCTGCTTGGCGCGCTGGAGGAGGCCGACACACGGGCTGCGCAGTTCCGCACCGTCATTGCGCTCGTTACACCGGAGCGCACGCACTGCGTGGAAGGCATCTGCACAGGCACGATTGCCGAGACGCCCCGTGGCACTGGCGGGTTTGGGTACGACCCGGTGTTCGTCCCCGACGGACATACATCCTCATTTGCAGAGATGGAGGCCGACGCCAAAAACGCGATCAGTCACCGCCGACGTGCCCTCGATGCGCTCCAATCGGTGCTGGATGCGGAGTTCGAGGCGTTCTTTGCGTAGCCTGCGGCATTTCCTCCGCATCCCCAAACGACTCTTTTCTCATCTGCCTAAGCTCCTATGATTGCTCTTGTTCAGCGCGTCTCTGAAGCCTCTGTTCGTGTGGAGGGCAACACCGTTGGCGCAATCGACGCTGGCCTGCTCATCCTGCTGGGCGTGCACAAAAACGACACCCAAACGCAGGCGAGCGACCTGGCGCACCAGTGCGCGCACCTGCGCATCTTTTCGGATGACGACGGACGCATGAACCATGCGCTGCTCGATACCGGCGGCGCGGCGCTCGTCGTGCCCCAGTTTACGCTCTGCGGCGATACCAGCAGCGGTCACCGCCCGTCGTTTACCGATGCCGCCCCGCCCGACCGCGCCAGGGCGCTCTACCAGCACTTCGTGGCCGACCTGTCGGAGGTGCTCGGCCAGCCCGTACCCACGGGCGAGTTTGGCGCGATGATGGAGGTAGCCCTCGTCAACGACGGCCCCGTCACGTTCTGGCTCAACGAACCCGGCCCCGAAGACTGACGGCGGCGCTCAAAATCCGGATGGGCGCTCAATCGTGATGGTGGCCCCGGCGCGTGAGAGGCTGCCAAAGATGCCGGTGCCGCCCTCCACGCGGTCAATCACGTTGGGGATTTCGCCCGGCGCAAGGCCGCCTTGCTGGGCGTCTTGCGTGCGTATGAGATCGTAGTAGTTTTCGTCGGGCGCGTTGATGGTGACGCGATTGCTACCGTAGAACGCAAACCCGATCCACGGCACATCGAGCGTGATGGTGCCGTCGTCGTTAAAGGTAAACGAGTCTTCGTTGATGAGCGGCGAGGACCCGCGCTTGAACTCGGAAATCTGCTCTTCTTCAGGGTCGTACGCATCAGCATAGAAGGGCGTAAGCTCTTCGGCAAGCTCTTCTTCGCTCAGCGATTCAAAGTCGAGCTGCGACGTTATCGCGAAGGCGTATGTGTTAGACCGGTCGGTACGTTGCGCCGGGCGAATGGTGAACTGCGGCTGCTCGGGGCCCTGATACACGACATCGGTATTTGCTACATCGAGCACGGTAATCGTGTCGGGAACGGTAGTTTCGGCCTGCACGGCGGTGCCGTCTGAGGTTTGCACGTCGAGCCGGTAGCGGGTACGGGGGGATACGGAGAGCGACGTATCAACCGGCCGGTATACGCCCGGCGTTGTTTCTTCGTAGGGATACGTAGCTTCCACCTCGTCTGCCGAGGAGAGACGCTGAATGACCACATCGGCTCCGCGCACTGCGGCGTCTTCGGGCGCGAACCGCTCGGTGGCGGGCACGGACTTCGTCAGCCGCACCTGCGGGAGCGGTTCTTCGGCAATGAGATAGGCCTCTACAACCACTTCCGACTCAGGGTCGGTGGATACGGTGTCGCATCCCCCCAACAGCATGAGCACAGTTAACGTGCTTGTAAGAAACCCGGCCAGGAGGTACGAGCGCCGTGATGTACAGGTAGCATTCATGGGCAGCAGGCTATGCGGGATACGTTGGGCGATGCAGAGAGACGAACGGCGGACCGTTCGCCGCAGAGGATTGTTCTCGGCGGGACGCTATCGTTCATTTCAGAGGACGCTTTAACGCGCTAAAACGTAAGTGTGAGGGCGATATTGGGCAGCGGCACGGGAATTTGCGGCACAGTGTTGCGCGTGACCGTGCCGTCGTCTTCAAACTCGAACAGGTAAAACCAGATGTTTTCGCGGGCATACGCGTTGATCAGTTGAAACTGAAGCTCCATATCCGCCCAGCCGAAGAAGCGCCCGGTGCGCTGCACGCCCACGTCCAGGCGGTGATAAGCGGGGAGCCGGTCGCCGTTGAACGGGCTTACGAGCACGTCGCGAGTGGAGATGTCGGATTGCAATGGGTCGTCTTGCAGGCTGTAGCGGAACTCGGGGTTGGTGTAGGGCTGCCCGGTGGCGTAGTTGAACGTGGCCGTGGCGCGCCAGCGATCCGCAAAGGGGTAGTTGAGCACAATGTTCAGGTCGTGTGTGCGGTCGTACTTGGGCACGTAGAAGTTGGGGGAGCCGTTGGCAGCTACGTTAACATCCGGAAACTTGCGCTCGGTGCGACTGAGCGTGTACGCGGCAAACCCAGTGATGGCCCCCTCGTTGCGGCGCACGGTCCACTCGTTGCCGAAGGCATAGCCGCTGCCAAAGCGGAAGGTTTCGGCGTAGGGCAGCCCCGCCACATCCGGCAGAAACGGATCTTGTTCGAACAGATCGCGCATGGTGCGCACGTAAGCCTCCGACTCTACCTCCCAGCCGCCGTCCCACTCGGTCTGCACGCCCGCGGTCCACTGATCGCCAAAGGCGGGCGGCACGCCCTCGTCGGTCATGAGCCAGGAGTCGAAGCCGGTAAAGAGCTCGCTGGATTCGAGCGTCAGGAACTGGTAGTAGCGTCCGTACGCGGCTTGCAGGCGCACGTCGGGCGTCAGGTCGTAGGCGATGGAGAGGCGTGGGGCCAGGCGCCAGAAATTGCCCTGGTCGAAGTAGCTGCCCCGGAGTCCGCCCCGAATGCGCCAGGCATCGGTGGGGCGGTACGTATCCTGCACAAAGAGCGACGCGTACCCACTGCGAATGCGGCGCTGGAACGACTCGCTGCCGTCGAAGGTGTTGCGTAGATTGAACGACAACGCCCCGCCCCACACCCCTGCTTTAAACGCGTGCTTGGGGGAGGGCGTGTACTCGACGTCGGCCTTGACAGAGAGGTCAGTGACCTCGTTGGTCTGCGTGAAGCGCGTGCCCGCAATAGTAGCAATGGGCGTGCTCTTGTAACGCGAGGCGGTGGCCGTCACCGAAGAAAACACCTGCGAGGAGAACAGGCGCGTCCAGTTGGCGCTGAGCGTGCGGTTGCCGTACGCAATGTCGAACTGGCCATCATCCAAGAACTCCAGGTCGAGCTGGTCTTGTCCGCCATAGACCGAGAGCGAAATGCGGTCGTCGTCGGTGAGGCGGTAGTTGGCTTTGGCGTTAATATCGTAGAAGTAGAAGCGGTCGGGGATGCCCTCGACATCAGCGCTGCGTAACACAGCGAGCAGCGGCTCCAGCGTAGAGCGACGCGCCGCCACCATGTAGGACCCGCGCGCAGTTTCCGTATCTTCGTCGCGGTTGATGGGTCCTTCCACGTACGCCCGCGCGGCCAGCAGTCCCGCACTCAGCCCGCCTTTGGTTTCGCGGCGGTTGCCATCTTTGTTGTAGATATCGACCACGCTGCCAATGCGCCCGCCGTACTCTGCCGGAAACGCCCCCTTGTAAAGCTGCACGTCTTTAATCGCGTCTGGGTTGAACGTAGAGAAGAAGCCAAAGAAGTGCGACGGGTTGTAGACGGTCGTCTGATCAAGCAGAATTAGGGTTTGGTCGGGACTGCCGCCGCGGATGTAGAGTCCGCTCGAAAAGTCGCTGGCGGCTTTGATGCCCGGCAGGTACTGCAATGATCGGAAGACATCGGGCTCCAGTACCGCCGGAAGCTCTTGAATCAAATCTGTAGATACGCGCTCCACCCCGAGGTCGCGCTCTTCGTCGTCGTTCTCATCGCGCACGATGACTTCGTCGAGCGTTACGCCATCGGGCGGCAGTTCCAGGTCGAGGCGGCGGTCTTCGCCGGGGTCGAGCGTGACGGTAGCGGTGGTGCGCTGATAGCCAATGTAGGAGGCGGCCACGGTGTACGTGCCGGGCTCCAATCCGCTCAGAGTGTAGAACCCCGAGTTGTTAGTGGCGGCGCCGCGCTCGGCCTCTTCAACCAGCACATTTGCACCCAGCAGCGTTTCGCCCGTGGTGGCATCGCGCACGTGTCCGCTGAGGGTGGCCGTGTCTTGTGCAGTGGCTGTGGGAGCCGACAGGAGAATCGCCAGGGCAAGCAGCACGCCAATGCTCCAGCCCCACCGGTGCTCATTCAATGCTCCATACACCATGTACATCTGTGGTTCTATCTATACAATGCGATACAATGTGGCTGCGCTATGCTTCAGCCCTGTGCTTCAACGAAAGCATGTTCAGGTCCCTCACACCCGACGGTGCGCTCTGGGGTCTTGTTACAGCGCAAACGTGAAGATGCCGACAGGCAACCGGCGATATCCGATTGTTATTTCTTTAAACTTTTTCCGATACTATGGGGTGGCGTTCAACCCCGTTTGCTGTTATTCTGCAAACAGTTTCGCAGTCCAACCCGCTTGCCGCGTCTGCGCCCCGTGCCTGCTCCTTCTATTGAGTATTCTATTGAGTACGTTATCTAAACCAAAGCCTTTGCCTATGCTTATTCCCAGCGCGCTTCTCAAGAAGCTGTACACGTTCGGCAGCCTCGAAAACACCGATCAGGGGGTGCAATTCGGGATCAAGAACCGATTGCAGGATGCCACGCTTAATGAACTAAAACATGTGGCTATTGACGGGACGAAGGTACCGCTTTCAGATGTGCACCTGCACCTGGGCGATGGCACAACTATCGACGCCACCGCGCTGGAAGACAGCACCGCCATCGACTTTCCGCTGAGGCGCACGCTCTCGGTGGTCTGCAACAGGGAGGCGCTGGATGTCGGCAAGCACGAAATTTCCATCGCGTTTCAGAGCAAACCCTTTGGCACGCTCGATTTTACCGTTGAGGATGCGATTAGCACAGGCGACGAGACGCTGCTTCGCATCCCCCGAGACGAGGACGACGATTATTCTGACGGGGCCATTGCCGAACGGCAGGAGTTTATCCGCTCGTTCACGGGCACCAATCCCGAGCACAGCTTTCAGCCCTCGTTCGATCCGCACGCTACGCAGGGCAATGTCGAGCACTTTGTGGGCGTGTCGCAGGTGCCGCTGGGCATTGCCGGCCCCCTGAATGTGAACGGCGAGCATGCACAGGGCGAGTTCCTGATTCCCATGGCCACCTCCGAGGGCACGCTCGTGGCCTCCTACAATCGCGGCATCAAGGTGGTGAACCTGAGCGGCGGCGTAAAATCGACTGTGGTGAACGACTGCATGCAGCGCGCCCCGGTGTTTGTGTTTTCGGATGCACGGGAGGCCCGCGAATTTCGCGACTGGGTCGACAACCACATGGCCGATGTGCGCCGCGAAGCGGAATCAACGTCCAGCGTGGCGAAGCTGCTCTACATCGACACGTACCTGTCGAATAACTTTGCGTATCTGCGCTTCAACTACCGCACGGGCGATGCCGCTGGGCAGAACATGGTGGGCCGCGCTACCTTTGCCGCGTGCGGTTGGATCATCGACCAGTACCCCGATCCGATTGAGCACTTCTACCTTGAATCGAACTTTGCTACCGACAAGAAAGCCTCGCAGGTGAATGTGATGCGCACGCGCGGAAAGCGTGTAACCGCCGAAGCGATTATTGACCGCTCGGTGCTGGAGCAGCACATGCGGGTGGATCCGGAGAGCCTGCACTACCACTGGAACGTGTCCACGATTGGGGCTTTCCTCTCGGGCGCAAACAACAACGGCGCGCACTCGCCCAACGCCATTACCGCCATGTTTATTGCCACCGGACAAGACGTCGCCAACGTGTCCGAGTCGTCGGCGGGCGTGCTGTACACCGACGTAACCGATGACGGCGACCTGAAAATCTCGCTCACGATCCCGTCACTCATCGTGGCCACGTACGGCGGCGGCACCGGGCTGCCCACGCAGCGCGAATGCCTGGAGATGCTCGGCTGCTATGGCAAAGGTAAGGTGCTCAAGTTCGCTGAAATTGTAGCCGCCGTGGCCCTGGCAGGCGAACTCTCGCTGGGCGCGGCGATCTCGTCGTCGGACTGGGTGTCGAGCCACGAATCCTACGGACGCAACCGATAGGTTCGCTCCTCCAGTTTCTCTTTCGTGTAGCCGCTATCGTTATGGGGAGTGCAGTGAAGCATCTCAGGTCACGCGGGCGGAGGATCTGCTCCGGGGATGCGAGATGCGGTGCTCCAGTGTTAGGATGCTCTCATGAAGTCCCCCTCAGAGGAGGGGGATTTAGGGGGAGGGATTCCATGCGCTCCAATGACCTAAACAATCACGTGTGACAGAGCACTACTGCTGTGTCAATCCTCATTTTGATAGTTGCTCTGCAATCATACTCCCACGAAGCCTGTCATGGTGAGCGCAGTCGAACCATCTCCTTGGCGTTCAGAAGATACGGCGGGACAGAGGCCCTGCCAACCTTGGGGGAGATCTTTATTCACTGCGTTCATCAGTCGCTTCGCTCGTGTCAGGACTCCTACCGACGGCTTGTGACCCAACCATTGACCTGTGACAGCACAATAGGCTTGCTCCTCCAGTTTCTCTTTCGGCTTTCTTGGTGATGCGCGATGGCGCTGCAACAGATTGATGTCTATCTTCCCGCAACGCAAGATACTATGGGCCGCCTGGGCGATGACGTATCGCTCGTAGACCGCCACACCCTGTCTACTGCCCGCGGACAGGTGCTGGAACGCCTCCTGGTAGACAGCACAAACACCGAGCAGGTGCTGGAACGCCTGCAGAAGCAGATGGGCCACACCGACGACTTTCGCATCGTGGTGTCGCCCGTAGGCGCTACGCTGCCCCGTCCCGAAACCGATGAAGAGGACGAGTCGGACAACGGCACCGACCGCATCAGCCGCGAGGAGCTCTACCAGGACATGAGCGATTCGGTGCAGATGAAGAGCGTCTACTTTGCGCTCGTGGCGCTCTCGGTCGTTGTGGCCGCCGGGGGCATGCTGCGCAACAATACCGCTGTGGTCATTGGAGCCATGGTCATTGCTCCGCTCATTGGCCCCAACATCGCTTTGGGGCTCGGCACCACGCTGGCCGACCGCGACCTCATTCTGAAGAGCCTGAAGACGAACTTGAGCGGTTTGCTCTCGGGCCTCGTGCTGGCTTTTGGCATGGGCCTGGTGCTGCCCGTTGACCCCACGCTGACGGAGATCTCGCTGCGCACCGCCATTGGCCTCCCCGATGTGGCGCTCGCCGTGGCTGCCGGGGTGGCCGGAGCCCTGGCCGTAACGCGGGGGCTCTCCACCGCCATTGTCGGCGTCATGGTGGCCGTAGCCCTCGTGCCACCGCTCGTAGCGGTGGGGCTGCTACTTGGGAGTGGCGACTGGGATCTGGCCTATCAGGCGGGACTGCTGCTCATTACCAACGTGGCAGGCGTAAACCTGGCAGCGGTGCTCACCTTTCTGGTCATGGGCGTGCGCCCCATGTCATGGTATAAGGCTGAACAGGCCAAAAAGGCCACCCGCTGGGCCCTTCTACTTTGGACGCTCGTGCTGGCGGTGCTTGCTACCGCCATCTGGCTGGCAGCGTAGCGGTTCTGCACACAACAGCGCACTGGCCGTCTTACTAGCGACGCCGCAACGCAGCGGCGCTGTGTCGCGGCTACCCCCAACCTTGAACTCGAACCTCGCTTCTCATGCCTACCCCAACCCTTCCAGATGCCATTGCCAACGCCCTCGCCACCACCCGAATGGGCACGCCCCTGCGCTATCGCAAAACCGTAGGCTCCACCAACGCCGAAGCTGCCGCCTGGGCCCGCAAGGGCGCGCCCGAAGGCGCCGTGGTGCTGGCCGAACAGCAGACCGAAGGGCGCGGACGCCACGGGCGCTCCTGGCTTGCCCCGCCGCATCAGGCGCTCACCGGCTCCATCGTGCTACGTCCTGATCTACCGCCCGATCTGCTGTCGCTCATTCCTCTGGCTGCCAGCCTGGCCGTCGTCGATGCAATTACGGCCTACGCCCTGCCGCAGCCGCCCCGCATCAAATGGCCCAACGATGTGCTCATTAACGGACGCAAATGCTGCGGCATGCTGCTCGAAACAGCCACGCGCGGCGCGCCTCCCCACGAGAACGCGTTCGTGGTGCTGGGCATTGGGCTAAACGTCAACCAGACCGACTTTCCCGCCGAGGTGAACGCGACCTCACTTCGCCTTGCAACCGGGCAGTCCGTGCCGCGGGGGCCGCTCTGGGCCGCTCTGATGCAGCATCTCGAACGCCGCTACGACGCCCTGCACACGCCCCCCGAACGCACGGCCCTGCGCACCGCCTACGCCGAGCGCATGCTCCACCGCGGCCAGTCGATTACCCTGCACACGCCCGGCACCGCCACCACGCACACAGGCACCGTGCGCGGCATCACCAAGACCGGCGCGCTGCGGCTCGACACCCCCGGCGGACCAATGTCGTTTCACGCGGGCGAAGTCACCACCCGTTCCGCATAGCTCCCCCCGCCATGTCCGCCTCCTATCTCATTCTCGACATCGGCAACAGCGCTGTAAAGTGGGGGCACTTTTCCGCCTCCGGTACGCTTACCCACACCGGACGCCTCGCGCTTTCTCCGTCTTTGGGGGATGCGAAGGCATGGCGCACGGCCCTCCAAGCAGATGCAATTCCATCGGCCCATCGCGTGGGTATTGTGTCGGTGGTGCCGCAGGCCACACAGCATGCTCAACTGGCTATTGAGGCGCAGTTTGCACGTCCCGCCCAGGTGCTGCGTGTGGAAGGCGCACTGCCCTTCGCCATGCGTTACGACACGCCGCACACCCTCGGCACCGACCGGCTGGCCGCCGCCGCTGCCGCGTGGTACGCCCACGGGCAAGCAAGCTCCGGCAGCGTGCTCGCCATCGACGCAGGCACCGCGCTCACCATCGAAGTAATTGACGACGAACCCGCGTACTGAGGCGGCGTCATTGCGCCCGGACTGCGCCTGCTGCGCGATGCGCTGGCTACCGGCGGCGCGCAACTGCCTTCGGTGGATCTGACCGCACCACCGCATCCCATTGGCACCTCGACCGAGTACGCCTTGCAGAGCGGCATCGTGCACGGCTTTGCTGCCATGGCTTCGGGACTCGTCGAACGGCTGGCGAATACTCTTTCCGATGTGCCCCACATCGCACTCACCGGCGGTGCCGCCTCGCTCCTCCACGACGCATTGCCGCATGTCGACACGCACGACCCGCATCTGGTGCTACGCGGCGCGTATCAGCTCCTGCGGTATCGGGCGCAGCACGGATGAATGCACACATTGCAAAACCGCGGCATGAACTTGTACCGCACGTAAAAAGAAGTGATTTTATCGACTTCGAAGAGGACTTTCTTCCACAAGTGCAAACACGCCAACATGCAGTAGCAGAAATAGACTCGTACGTGATAACGACTCGTACCCGTCTTGAATGTTTAATCCGAACCAGATTCCACATTCATTTTCGTATAGAAACCACCATTCATGTGCCGCCAGTGCC
>NZ_JAWOAR010000287.1:0-11802 GCF_046498435.1 Longimonas sp.
GGGGAGGCGAACGGCACCGCCTGTCGCGTTGGCAGATCCTGGGCGGGCGGGCGCTGTGCCTGCACTGACGAGGCGTCCTGCCAGCGTGGCAGTGGGTAGTGGGGACCGGAAGGGAATCGCGTGCGGAAGGAGCTCGTTCGGCTTCCCTCTTCCCCATTTTTGTCACCTTGAGCGCAGCCGAAAGGTCTCCCACAACATCAGCACGGGATGCGTTCTACGAACATCTCTTCCACCGTGGCAGAAGCATGCGGCTCACGGGCCGGGACGTCCCATGAAGTGCTGATTTAAATCCCCCCCTCAGTCGCTGCGCGACAGCTCCCCTCTCCAGGGGAGCGGCTTGGGACGGCTGCTTACACTTGTCTTCCTCTAAACACGTACGAACCCCGTGACGAGCATAAGTGATGATTGGATGGGCTCATGCTTATGCGCTGCGTGTGGCGTTGGTGAGTTCGCGCAGGGCTTCGATCTGCCGTTGTTCGCGCTGCTCCTTGTCGTAGAGCGTGCGCGGGGCCACGCGTTCCTGGCACTGCGCTTCGGTGAGGGGGCAGCGCTCGCAGGTGAGGTTGACTTCGCGCCGCGTAATGGCGGGGTCATGTGCAAAATGCACCTGGCGGCGGAACGCCTCATCCATCAGGAAGCCGATGGAGACGCAGGAGTTCGTTGTGTCTTTCAAGGCGAGCGGACGGGCGGTAGAGAGCGTGAAGAACTCGGCATCCGCATTGATGAAATGCGACCGCTGCGCCCGCACGGCGGCGGATGTGCTGGACGGGTCGTGCGCGTAGTCGTCTTGCGCCTGGGCTTCAGACAGCTCTTTGAGTAGTTGGATGGCCGGCCAGCGCTGGCAGTAGTGCTCGCGCAGCCCGATGCCGTGGGGGACCGCAATGCCCGACAGGTTCAGCATTTTGGTGAGATGGTAGTCGGGCGAGCCCTGCTCGTGGTGGAAGCGCAGAAAAAAGAAGGCGTTCAGGTCAAAGTGATGCGGCACGAGCTGCGTGAGGCGGTAGTAGAGCATCTCGGGCGTGGCCTGGAAGCGATCCATCTGCTCGCGCAAGAACGCACCATCGTCCCATGTGGACTGGTCGAACCATTGGCGCAGCGCAGCCAGGAGCGAGGATTCGTTCAGGATGAGTGCACCGCCAAAGTAGGACGCCTTAAAGTTGTTCAGCACCTGCTCGAACGACTCAGCACGAATCCACGACGAGGTGCGGGCACGTTCTTCCAGATCGAGCACGTTGTAGCCAATTTCGCGGGCGTAAATAAAGGCGCGCTGAATCGGCATCAGGTCGCCGTTTACGTAAAACGTAGGGGGAGTGCCGTTGCCATCCACAAAGACGGAACGGAACGGGTGCAGTTCGGGATGATCGGGCAGTACCTCCAGATCGATGGTATACCCGAACTCGTCTTCGAGGAGGGCGCGCAGCGTTGTATCCGAAAGCGGGTCGTGCGGGGTCCACTCGCGCTGCCGACGAAACGAGGCGGCTTCGTCTTCCAGCTCCGGAAAGTAGTTGTCGTGCAATTGCTGATACGAGCGCAGCGCCGCAAATAGAAAGTGCTCCACCTGCATGTCGTAGGTGCGGCCCACCTCCAGAAACGTGCGGATGAGCGCACCCGCCTTCGAGGGCGCATCCGACACGAGCGCAAACACGTCGTGCGGGGCGAGCCCGAACAACTCGAACGGAAACTCCTGGATGAAGGGCGAGCTGAACATCTCCTTGAGCGGATCGAGCTTGTCGTCAACGCTTAGCGATACGAGGTCGTCGTACGACACGTTGAACGCCTCGGCCAGCCCAAGCAGCTTATCGGGACTCGGGTACTTCTTGCCTTTCTCAATCTCGCTGAGGTAGGACACTGAAAGTCCTGAACGCTCCGATATCTCTTTGAGCGATGCATTCTGCTCCTGCCGCAGCGTGCGCAGCTTCAGTCCAAGAATGAAGCGAAGGTTTTCGGGACGCATGGCCATGGAGGGAGAGCACGTTTGGATCAGAAGGGAAGCAGCGCTCCAATTATTCGCTGACAGCGAAGTTTCTTTAACGGTGCATGAATACTCCAGAAGTGGCGTGGTTAATATCCTCTGTTAGCGAAATTTCGCTTGACAAAGATATTCGCAGATCATAATGTATATAGCGCATTCACACTCGGACACACAGGGGCTTAACCGCAGAGGGCATTATGGCTGTATCATCGATCGACGTGGAGCCGACCTCCACGACATGGACCAAACTCGCCGATGGCGTTGAAATCAATCAGGAAGCGCTTACGCCGAAAGCAGAGTCGCTACTCACCGATGAGGTGGTGGCGCTTGTTGCAAAGGTGCACCGCCGCTTTGAGCATGAGCGGCAGACGCTGCTCGCCGCGCGGCGCACCCGTCAGGATGCGTACGACGATGGTGCGCTGCCGGGCTTCCTGCCGCAGGACGAGCATCCCGAGGCGCACACCGACTGGCAGGTCGACCCGCTGCCCGACGACATCTTGCAGCGGCGCGTGGAGATTACCGGTCCGGTGAACGACCCGAAGATGGTCATCAACATGCTCAGCCGCACCGACGACGGCCACCGCGCCGATGCCGCCATGCTCGACTTCGAGGACGCGATGAAGCCGACCTGGCCCAATGTGATGCAGGGCGTGCAGAACGTGAAAGAAGCTGCCGAGGGCACGCTTAGCTTCACCAAGACCGATGCCGACGGCAACGCGATCAAGGAGTACGCCATCGACCCCGACGACATGCCGCTCCTCATGGTGCGGGTGCGCGGGTTGCATCTCTACGAGTCAAATCTGCTCGTCAACAACATCCCCGTGTCGGGCGGACTCCTGGACCTGGTGCTCACGACCTACCACACGGCGCAGACGCTCATCGAACAGGGCAAGACGCCGAAGTACTACATCCCGAAGGTGGAGCACTACAAAGAGGCGCGCTGGTGGAACGCGGTGCTGTCGTTTATTGAGGACGAACTCGGCATCGAGGAAGGCACCATCAAAACCACGCTGTTGATTGAGACGCTGGAGGCGGCCTTTCAGATGGAGGAGATTCTCTATGAGATGCGCACGCACGCCGCTGGACTGAATGGCGGACGCTGGGACAAGATTTTCAGCGACATCAAGGTGCTTAAGTCGCACGAGGACCGTGTCATGGCCGACCGCAACTCCATTGGCATGAACCGCTCGTGGATGGCCAACTACGTGAAGCAGCTCATCCGCGTCTGCCACACGCACGGCGCGTTTGGCATGGGCGGTATGGCCCCGCAAACGCCCGGACGCACCGAAGAATTGCGCAAAAAGCAGGTCGAAAAAGTGGTGGCCGACAAGGAGTTTGAGGCTTCAATCGGGCACGACGGATGCTGGGTATCGCACCCGTACTTCATTGGTCCGGCGATGCAGCCGTTTAACGAAAAGCTGGAGGCGAAAGGCACCACGCATCAGCTCGATGTGATTCCGGATTTGCCCGAACAGCCCGACCTGCTTCCCAAATCCACCAGTCCCAAGACGCTTGACGGCGTGCGTGTGAATGTGCGTGTGGCGATTGGCTACATGCAGGGTTGGGGCAATGATTATGGATGTGTGGCCTGGGACAACCGCATGGAAGATCTGGCCACCTTCGAAATCTCGCGGGCTCAGGTGTGGCAGTGGCTACACCACGGCATCACGCTCGACGACGGTACCGAAGTCACGCCCGAGCTGGTCACGCATGTCTTTGATGAAGAGATCGCCGTCATCGAATCCGAAGTCGAAGACGTCATGGAGGGCGCTTCCGACGACGCGGTTGAAGCGACGAAGGCCTCTTTTCGCACCGCGCGGGCCTGCGCCGAGCAGATCTTCCTTGAAGATGACTTCCGTGCGTTCCTGACGTGCTCCTCTGAGCGCTATGGCGATGCGGCGCATCGCAAAGCGCTGCTTGAAGAGGACTCGTGCGTGTAGGCAAATAGCACAACCAATACGGTCTGGCCGCCCCCACCGGCTCTCGTGGCTCCGAGTAGCGAGCCCCACCAACTAACCATCGACGCCCCGCCTTCGGGCGGTTTATCTGGACTCAACGAGGTACTCGTTATGACTACGCAAGCAAGCACCCCAACAAACGAAGAGCGCGTGCAAGCGCTCAAGAGCGACTGGGCGACCAATCCCCGCTGGGATGGCATTGAGCGGACCTACACGGCTGAAGACGTAATCCGTCTGCGTGGCTCCTTCGACATGGAGTACACAATGGCTGCGCGCGGGGCCGATCGCCTGTGGGACCTGCTCCACACCGACGACTACGTAGCGGCGCTTGGGGCACTCACCGGCAACCAGGCGATGCAGCAGGTGAAAGCCGGGCTCAAAGCCGTCTACCTGAGCGGCTGGCAGGTGGCCGCCGATGCCAACCTGTCGCGCCAGATGTATCCGGATCAGAGCCTCTACGCCTCGAACAGCGCGCCCGACGTGGTGCGGCGCATCAACAACACCCTGAAGCGCGCCGACGAACTGCATCACGCTGAAGGCAACGGCGATGACACCTACTGGATGGCGCCCATCATGGCCGATGCCGAAGCCGGACATGGTGGTGTGCTGCACGCCTACGAGCTCATGAAGTCCATGATCGAAGCCGGCGCGGCGGGGGTTCATTACGAAGACCAGCTGGCCGCCGAGAAGAAATGCGGGCACCTGGGCGGTAAGGTGCTTATCCCCACGCAGCAGTTTGTGGAGGTGCTCACCAGCGCCCGCCTCGCTGCCGATGTGATGGGCGTGCCCACGCTCATCGTAGCCCGCACCGACGCCGACAGCGCTACGCTCCTCACAAGCGACGTCGACGAGCGCGACCGTCCGTTTATCACCAGCGAAACGCGCACCAGTGAAGGCTTCCACCGCATCTCCGGCGGACTGGAGATGGCCACCGCCCGCAGCCTGGCCTATGCGCCCTACGCCGATCTGCTCTGGTTCGAGACGTCGAAGCCCGACCTGGACGAGGCGAAGGCCTTTGCCGATGCGATCCACGAGCAGTACCCCGGCAAGATGCTGGCTTACAACTGCTCCCCGTCGTTCAACTGGAAAGCGCATCTCGACGATGACACGATTGCCGCGTTCCAGGAGAAGCTCGGCGAGATGGGCTATGCCTTCCAGTTCATCACGCTGGCCGGCTTCCATGCGCTGAACCACAGCATGTTCTCGCTGGCGAAGGGCTACAGCGAGCGCGGCATGGCGGCCTACTCGGAGTTGCAGCAGTCCGAGTTTGAAAGCGAAGCCGACGGCTACACCGCCACGAAGCACCAACGCGAAGTGGGTACCGGCTACTTCGACGCAATCAAGAACACAATCACCGGCGGCCAGTCGGAGACGGCTGCGATGAAGGGCTCCACGGAAGAGGCCCAGTTCGCGTAGCCTGAACAGGTTCCTCAGACGCCTCTCGCAAACACCGGATGTGCTTCCCAGACAAGCCTCGGCGCCCTGTGCGTCGGGGCTTGTGTGGTAAAGGGGCAGGCACAGGCTCATCCTCAATACTCTACTCCGCTTCCCCGAAAAGAGCGCCGTACGTATCACAGGAGCACCCTTTCACAGGAGCGCCCTTTGCATTTGCAGGGAAGCCACTCCATAGCGGCGAACGTGATAGCGCGTACAGCGTGCGTATGGGTGGTCCACCAGGTATCCGCTCACGTCTGCATGCTGACACACAAGAGAGATCGATGAATCAGACACTAAGCCGTGAAGACGCAAGCACCCGGCCGTGGGAAGAGGCTTTAGATCAACTCGATGTGCAGAAAGACCAGGGGCTTAGCGCTCGCGAGGTCGAACAACGCCGGGCGCGTTTCGGCAGCAACGAACTCCGCGAAAAAGAGCCCGCCAGTGTCTGGAACGTCCTGTTTTCGCAGTTGCTCGACCCGATCGTTGGGCTGCTTGCTGCCGCGGCGGTCGTTTCTCTCGTGCTCGGCCAACACGTCGATGCCCTCGCTATTGGTGTGGTCATCGTTATCAACACCGCCATTGGCTTCTTTACGGAGTGGAAAGCGGTGCGGTCGATGGAGGCGCTCGAAGAACTCGGCGGGCTTGATGCGAAGGTGCGGCGCGAGGGCGAGGTCTACGAAATCGACGCGAGCGAGCTCGTCCCCGGCGACATTGTCATCCTGGATGCGGGTGACCTGGTGAGTGCCGACATCCGACTGTTCGACGCGAGCCGGCTCCAGGTCAACGAATCGGCCCTTACCGGTGAATCGGTTCCCGTCGCCAAAGAGACCGATGCACTAACCGAATCGAGCGACCTTGCCGAGACGCGCAACATGGTCTTTAAGGGAACGTCGGTGACGCGGGGCACCGGTGCAGGCGTTGTGGTGCGGACCGGCATGGATACGGAAATTGGCCACGTCTCCGAGCTCGTCGTCTCTGCCGAAGAAGAAGTGACGCCGCTCGAAAAACGTCTCGACAAGCTTGCCCATATGCTTATCTGGGCCGTGATCGGGCTTGCAGCGATCATTGGGGGGATCGGTCTGCTTTCGGGTCAGGAGCCCCGGCTCATCATCGAAATCTCCGTTGCGCTCGCTATCGCCGCAATTCCTGAAGGGCTTCCGATTATCGCCACCATCGCGCTTGCACGTGGCGTCTGGCAGATGGCCCAGCGCAACGCACTTATCAACCAGCTGTCCTCGGTCGAAACGCTCGGCGCGACCAGCGTGATCTGTACCGACAAAACCGGTACGCTGACTGAAAACCAGATGACAGTCACGCGCTTCACCTTGTCCGATGAAACGATCACGGTCAGCGGCGAAGGGCTAAACCGCGAGGGAACGTTTTCTATAGACGACGAGACGATCGCGCCCGAGCAGCACAAGCCGCTGGAGACGGTCTTACGGGTTGGCGCGCTTTGCAGCAACGCTGAACTGGGGCCCGAGGGTACCGACCCCGTCGGCGACCCGCTTGAGGTGGCCCTCCTTGTTGCGGCAGTCAAAGCAGGAATGCAGCGCAACGAGATGCTTGCGCGCTACCCTGAAGTCCGCGAGGACGCCTTTGACTCAGCGACCAAGCGGATGGCGACATTTCATGAGCAGCCCCATCAAGACGGCTACTTCGTTGCCGTAAAAGGAGCCGCTGAAGAAGTCCTGGATGCCTGTACGCATGTCTTGACTGCCAACGGCCCCAAACCGGTTGGCGACGACCATTACGAACACTGGGAAAACGTCAATCAACAGCTTGCTGAAGATGGGCTCCGGGTTATTGCGCTTGCCTGCCGGACCGCCGACGACAGCGATGCTAACCCATACCAGGATCTGACCTTTGTTGGCTTTGCGGGCATGGTCGACCCACCCCGCGAAGACGTTAAGCCAGCGATTGAGGCGTGTCATGAGGCGGGCATTCGTATTGTGATGGTGACCGGAGATCAGCCAGCGACAGCAAAAAATGTAGCGCGAGCGCTCGACCTCACCGAAAACGATGCCGAAGCTCTGCGTGGCGACGAGCTTGCCGCCCCCGATACGCTGTCTGACGAGCAGCGCAACCGCCTCATCGACACCCCAATCTTTGCCCGCGTCAGTCCCGAAGAGAAGCTGAACCTGATCAGCCTCCACCAGAACGCCGGGCAGATCGTTGCGATGACGGGCGACGGAGTCAACGACGCGCCTGCTCTCAAAAAGGCGGACATCGGCGTCGCAATGGGCGAACGGGGCACGCAGGTGGCCCAGCAAGCTGCCCGGATGGTATTGCAAGATGATGCGTTCGGGACGATCGTGAATGCCATTGAGTACGGGCGGGCGATTTTCGACAACATCCGCAAGTTCACGATCTATCTGCTGTCGGGCAACATCGGCCAGATCTTTATTATCGGCGTCGCGTCTGGGTTGGGGGCAAGCCTTCCGCTCCTGCCTCTTCAGATTCTCTATCTCAACATCGTGAACGACGTTTTTCCTGCGCTTGCGCTAGGGGTCGGTGAAGGGGACAAAAACATTATGAAGCGCCCGCCCCGTCCTGCAAGCGAGCCGATTATTGCTCGGCGTCACTGGCGGCGCATGATCGTTTACGGCATCATCATCGCAGCGCCGGTACTTGCGGCCTTCTGGCTTGCCCAGGGCTGGCTCGGTAAACCCTACGAATCCGCCGTGACCATCGCCTTCCTGGGCGTATCGATCTCCCGACTCTGGCACGTCTTTAACGTCCGCACGCCCGGCTCTGGCATATTTGACAACGAGATTAGCCGCAACCCCTACATTTGGGGCGCATTTGGCGTCTGCTTGACGCTCCTGCTTGGTGCGGTCTACCTCCCGGGCCTGTCGAGTACCCTGCAACTGGTGCACCCGGGCCTCGACGGCTGGCTCCTTGTTCTCGCAACCAGCGTAGTGCCGTGGATTCTGGGGCAGACCTACAAGAGCACAATGACCCGGGATTAACAGGCTGATCGGCGGACTGCACCATCAAGGTCCCCTGCGTGCTTGGCTCTTGGATACAAGACCCGCCCCCCATGTCCGCCCAAGGAGGGTGCTGCGTAGACCCATGTAGAATAGACACTGCCCTTTGCCCCGGAAAAATGGCGTCATCCCACCCAAAGATGACCATCCCCTGCTCTTTTCAGGCGATTCGCTTGCCTCTATTCTGTGTTATCACTATGTTTAAAAAGCATATCGCGTCTACTCCAATCCGCTAATGCAGTATGGACCTTTCTCCGACAAGCACCTCTTCCACTGCGTCTACCATTGCGCCCGGCGCCCGCCTTCGCATTCGCGGGGCGGAGTGGCTGGTGGAACGCACCGAGCGCACCTCCGACGACCAGCAGGTGATTCGCGTAACGGGCATCTCGGAGCTTGTTGAGGGGCTGGAGGCGCAGTTTCTCGTTCCGCTCGAAACCGATCAGCTCGAACGAGTTGATCCGACCGAGACGCAGCTCCGCGTTGATCCGTCCCGGCAGTTTCGGCTCGCCCGGCTGCACATGGAGAGCCGCCTGCGCGACCGGGTGCCGACCGACAACCAGCTCCATATCGGTACGCAGGCGGCAATGGATGCGCTCCCGTACCAGTGGGAGCCGGCCCTCCAGGCCCTGGACCAACCCCGACAGCGCATCCTGATTGCCGATGGCACCGGCCTCGGCAAAACGCTCGAAGCGGGCATTCTGATGAGCGAGCTCATCGAGCGCGGGCGCGGCAAGCGTATCCTCGTGGTTGCGCTCAAAAGCATGATGGCGCAGCTTCAGCAGGAATGGTGAAGCGCGTCCACCATTCCGCTGGTGCGGCTGGATTCGCGGGGCATCCGCCGCATCCGCGAGCGCATTCCGGCCAACCACAATCCCTTTTCGTACTACGACAAGACCATCATCTCCATCGACACGCTGAAGCGCGGGGCGGAGTATCGGACGTACATCGAGGATGCGCAATGGGATATCGTGGTGGTGGATGAGGCGCAGAACGCCGCCAAACGGGGCAGTACGCCGTCGCAGCGCCACAAGCTGGTCGATATGCTGTCGCGCCAGTGCGATACGATGATCATGCTCTCGGCTACCCCGCACGACGGAACGCCCGAGAGCTTTGCCAGCCTCATGAACATGCTGGATCCGACCGCCATTGCCAATCCGTCGGACTACTCGCGCGAGGACATTGAGGGGCTGTTCATTCGGCGCTTCAAGGGCGACATCAAGGATCAGGTGGATACAGCGTTTCTGGATCGCGATGTGGCGGTCTGCGATACCGAGTCGTCCGCGGCCGAGGAGTCGGTCTATGAGCTGCTTGCGGAGCTTGATCTGGCTACGCTCGATGAGGATCAGCGCGGGGGCTTTCTCTTCAAAACGACGCTCGAAAAGGCGCTCTTCTCCAGCCCGGCCGCTTGCCTCGAAACCGTCACCAATCGCATTGACCGGCTGCAGCGCGATGCGGAGTCCGACCATCGCCACGACCTGAAGCAGCTAACAGAACTGCGTGACGCACTGCAACAGGTGGATGCCAGGCAGTTCAGCAAGTACCAGGCGCTGGTTAGCCTCCTCAGTGATCCCGATACCGGACTGGGCTGGACCGGCACCGATGCCGACGACCGGCTCGTGATCTTCAGCGAACGGCTCGAAACCCTGCGCTTCCTCAAAACGCATCTCACAGACGACCTGGACCTCCCGCCCGAGGCGGTCCAGACCCTGCACGGCGGGATGTCGGATGTGAAGCAGCTAACAGAACTGCGTGACGCCCTGCAACAGGTGGATGCCAGTCAGTTTAGCAAGTACCAGGAGCTGGTTCGCTTGCTCGGTGATCCGGATGCTGGGCTGGGCTGGACCGGCACCGACGCTGATGACCGGCTTGTGATCTTCAGCGAACGGCTCGAAACCCTGCGCTTCCTCAAAACGCATCTCACAGCCGACCTGGACCTGCCGCCCGAGGCGGTCCAGACCCTGCACGGCGGGATGTCGGATGTGGAGCAGCAGGAGATTGTGGAGGCGTTCGGACAGGACAAGGCGGATGTGCGGGTCCTCTTGGCCTCCGACATTGCCGCGGAAGGCATCAACCTGCACTACCTGTCGCACCGGCTCATCCACTTCGATATTCCGTGGTCGCTGATGATCTTTCAGCAGCGCAATGGGCGCATCGACCGGTACGGACAGGACCAGCGGCCTCAGATTCGCTACATGGCAACCAAGCCTGCGCATCCCAAAATACGGGGCGACCTGCGCATCCTCGAAGTGCTGATTCGGAAGGAGGAGCAGGCCGAGTCCAACATCGACGACCCGGCGGCGCTCATGGGAGTCTACGATGTGGAGAAAGAGCAACAACGCACCGGCCAGGCGATGGAGTCGGGCGAGACCGATGAGGAGTTCGAGCGCGAGTTGGAGGCCAACGTCGCGGAAGAGAGCGTGATGGACATGCTGCTTGCTGGCGAAGACGACGACGCGTCGCCCTCGCCGCAGGACCGGGTGGCCGATCCGGTTTCGCTCTTCGACAGCGAGTTCGACTATCTCCAGACGGCGCTGAACTACTTCAACACCGCGCAGGGGATGGAACTGGACATCGATACCTATCCCAGCCGAGAAACGGTGCGTCTTACCGCGACCGACTCCATCAAAGCACGCTTCGAACGGCTCCCCGATAACGCGTTCCCCAGCGACCGCGTGTTCTTGCTGTCGTCGGACCCGGAGGAGGTGCAGGACTCGATTCGTGCGGGGCGGCAGGCCAGCACGGCGTGGCCCGATGTGCAGTACCTCTGGAAGCTGCATCCGGTGATGCAGTGGGTGGACGACACCGTGGCATCGCGCTTTCATCGCAACGAGGCGCCGGTACTGACGCTGCCGCCGCTGCCTGCGGGCGAGCGGATGATCATCTGTTCGGGCAATATCCCCAATCGGCGAGGGCAGCCCGTCGTCAACGAATGGGTGGGGGTGGTTTTCGCAGACGGCGTGATCACCGACCGGCTTTCGTTTGAGGAGGTCATCAACCGCGCCCGCCTGGACACGCAGCTGGCCAATGCCGCCCCCGACCTCGACACCGGCGCGCTGGAGACGCTGCTGCCCGATGCCATCGAGGCGGCGGAGCAGCACATGCTTGCGCGTCGCGAGGAGGTTGAGAACAAGCTTAACGAGCAGCTCCAAACGCAGCTTGATCGGCTGGAAGATCTGAGACGTCGCCATAAGCGCCAGATAGAGATCGAGTTCGACGCCAGCGACCGCCCGGAAGGCATTGTGAAGGGCGAAAAGGAAAAGCGCCGCCGCGCTATCAAGCGCATCTTTGACGACTTTTACGACTGGGTCGAAGACACCATGACCACCGAGAAAAGTGCCGACATCCAGGTGGTGGCCGCGCTTACCTCTACCCAGACGGGCTAAGACGCCCCGCTGCAAGGTTCTTTCCCCTGACAACTATTGCTCTCTGATGAAGCGACATGTTCTGC
>NZ_JAWOAR010000076.1:0-17533 GCF_046498435.1 Longimonas sp.
CTGATCCGGGATCTTTTGTGATCTTCCATGGCAATCACTCGCCCGCGCAACCCAACCATTGACGTGTGACACAGCACTATTGCCGTGTCACAGATGATTCATGGGGTAACGCATGGACTCCCATTTTATAGTCATCCAGATCCTGAATCGAGTTCAGGACAGGCAAGGCGCCCCTGGCGCCGCTGATCCGGGATCTCTTGTAGACTTCCATGACAATCATTCGCGTGAGCTACCCAACCATTGACGTGTGACACGGAACTACTATAGTGTCAACGGTCAATGTGTGGGTTACAACATGCCCCGTTTACATCATGTCATCTTGACTGCGGATACCGACAGTTGTCGGTAGGAGTCCTGAGTAGAAGTCCTGACACGAGCGAAGCGACTGATGAACGCAGTGAATAAAGATCTCCCTGGAGGTTGGCAGGGGCCTCCTGTCCATCTGGCGTTACCAGGCCCCGAGGAGATGGTTCGACTGCGCTCACCATGACAGGCTTCGTGGGAGGATGATTGCAGAGCAACTATCAAAATGAGGATTGACACAGCACTACGTGCCGGTGCAACAAGTGCCTACTCTTCAGCAATCCCTGCCGGCGTAAGTGCCGCGGGAGCAGGTGTGCTGTCGCTCTCCTCGTCGGCCAGGGCCACGTAGCGGCCCATAAAGGTAAACGCACACTCGCCTGCGGCTTCGATTTTGCACTTCAGGTCGAGGCGGGCACGCCCCCAGCGGTCGAGCATCGCCTGGAAGCGGTCGAGCGCGTCCTCATTGGGGCGCTCACAGACTACAGAAATGTTCTCGCAGACCGGCTTCAGGTACTCAATGTCACTCTCCTGAATGATCACCTCCACCTGCTGCTTCATGTTATCGACCAGCTGATGCATCATCGCCCAGCCCGTAACGGTCGCCAGCATGCTAAGGCTCCCCCCGAACGCAGTGCCCATGTGATTCGCGTTGGGCTTGAGCGGAGCCGATGCACACAGACAGCCGTCTTCTTTCGGGCTCAGAGAGAACTGCAGATGCTCGGTGATCGGCATCTCTTGCATAATGAGCTGCTCCAGGTGCTCCAGCGCCTGTTCAGTCATAGACGTACGCGGCATAATCGGATGCAATAGAGTCGGTTGTGTGTGGTGAAACAGTTTAAGGAGGATTATACAAGTAGTATACGCTTCAGACACTCACACGTTCTTTGCATCTATGAAAGAGACGTGCATCACGTTTCAACTGAGTAACGTCTCGCATCATAACACGTCAACTACCCCGCACTAAAGTTTAAAGTACGGGGTTTCCTGCGCTCGCAGACGCGCCCCTCCTCATGTCGTGATGCGTACCACATGATACGCACAGTCGGCATGGGTTCGATCTACACATCGCCTTGTTGCGGACGCAGCAGCACCTCCTCCATCACGGTACGGTCGGAGAGCGCGTAGGCATGCACAACCGTGTTGGCAATGTCCTCAGCTGGCATGAGGCGCTCTGCGTCGATGTCAACACCATCCCACGTGGGGGTGTGGGTAGCGCCTGGAAAGACCGTCGTAACGCGTACATCCTCGTCTTTGGTTTCCTCGCGGACCACACGGGCCAGTCCGCGTAGCCCGTGCTTACTGGCGCAGTAGCCGGCGTTGCCCGGGTAGGCTTGCAGTGATGCCACCGACGCGGTGTAGAATAGATGCCCGCTGCCGCGCTCGCGCATGGATGGTAAGAAAGCCTGCGTGACGACGAACGCTGATGTCAGGTTTACATCGATCTGGCTGCGGAAGCCGTCGGCGGTAAGTTCGCTGAGCGGCGCAGGCGTAAATGCCCCAGCGTTGTTCACGACCACATCGGGCGTGCCCCAGATATTGCGTACGCGCTCCGCCATTGCCGCAACGGCTTCGTCATCGGTCACGTCGGTGGGACATACGAGCGGGGTAGCCCCATGATCGCGGCACGTATCAGCCACAGATTCGAGTTTGTCTGTGGAGCGCGCCACAAGTGCAATGCGGGCGTCGTCGTACTGTGTGGCGAAGGCTTCAGCAATGGCTGCGCCAATGCCCTGGCTGGCGCCGGTTACAACAATCGTCATAGCAACGGGATCGCCGTAGTGAGAAAGCATGCGTGTTCAGCCATCCAGTCTGTACGACTGCTTAGCTGCGGACTAAACGCATGAATTCGTCGCGGGTGCTGTGGTTGCGAAAGGCACCACTGACGGCGCTGGTGGTAGTGCAGGAGTTCTGTTTCTCCACTCCGCGCATCATCATGCATAGGTGCTGTGCTTCAATAACAACGGCTGTACCCTGCGGCTGGAGCACCTCGTCGATTGCCTCCCGGATCTGTAAGGTGAGCCGTTCTTGCACCTGCAAGCGGCGCGCAAAGACCTCTACGGTACGGGGAATCTTACTCAAGCCCACGATATGTCCATCCGGAATGTAAGCGACATGGGCCTTCCCAAAGAACGGAAGCATGTGATGCTCGCAGAGCGAGTACACCTCGATGTCTTTCACTAAGATAATCTCGTTGTAGGTCTCCTCAAACATGGCTTGCCGGAGGATGGCCTTGGGGTCTTGCGCGTAGCCCTGCATCAGAAACTGATACGCCTTGGCGACGCGCTCCGGCGTTTTGACGAGTCCCTCGCGCTCAGGGTCTTCCCCCAACTTTTCGATGATGGATGTAACGTGCGCTGCTACGTCGTCTGTCGTCTCTGCGTCGTACATGTCGCGACGCTCGTAGTGGGTGGGGTAATCCCCCTCCACCGTTCCGTTTTCAACGATGTCGTCGGTCACTATCTTTTTCTCAGCCATGAGTCATCAAAAAGCAAGCAAACAAAATAAAAGCAAATAGAGGAGCTACCGCAGGGCTACGACGACTCGCCGCGGTATTCGGCGAAGTTGCGTGGTGTTTCGTACAGGCGGATGCAGTGCAGTCTGCCACCGGGCAAGGTGCCTTCCAACTCGTTCCAGATCGCCACCACGAAGTTTTCGGTGGACGGAATAATGCCCTCCATAAAATCCACATCGAGGTTCAGGTTCTTGTGGTCGACCTTGTCGATGATCCGATCGTGCAAAATGGCCTTAAGCCGCCCCAGGTCGATTACGTATCCGGTTTCCGGATCGGGAGTGCCTGCTACGGTGACCTCCAGCTCGTAGTTGTGGCCGTGCCAGTTCGGGTGGTTGCAGGCCCCAAACACATCCTCGTTCCAGGCGTCCGACTTTTCGGGATTGTGCAGCCGGTGTGCTGCGTTAAAGTGCGTCTTGCGGGTAACGTAAACAGTAGGCGGCATAACGCCAGGTAGTCTCAATGAAAACACGTGCATTCTCCAACATCATCAAGCACCCATGTGGGCACCTGAGCGCACAGGGGATAAAAACGAGGGATACAATCAGACCATAGCTGTAAGGGAAGGTTCACTCTGCCTACCGAAGCGTTACAGTTCTACCGGCCTGTTCCACGCAACATGTGACCGTCCACGTAATATGAGCAAACACGCTGTAGCCTCCGGTGCCCTGCACGCCGCGTTGCTGCTGCTAACTACGTTTCTGCCTTTGCCCCAATGGCCGTTCGGTATGAGCAATGAATCCGACCCCGAACCGACTATCTTCCAGAAGATCATCGACGGCGAGGTGCCCGCCGATATCGTGTACGAGGATGAGCAGTGCATTGCGTTTCACGACATCAACCCACAGGCGCCCACGCACATCCTCGTCATTCCGCGCAAGCCGATTCCGACGCTCGACGATGTCGGCGCCGATGACGAAGCCCTTGTGGGGCATCTGTTTCGCGTAGCGAGCCAGGTGGCCGAGCAAGAAGGGCTCGACAATGGCTACCGCACGGTCATCAACTGCGGCGACGATGGGCAGCAGACCGTGTACCATTTACATGTGCATGTGCTGGGCGGACGCCAACTGCAATGGCCGCCCGGATGATGGTTTCTCGTTCCCCCTTTTTCTAAACAGCGCTGCATTGTGATTACGTTAGGCCTTACCGGCGGCATTGGAAGTGGAAAGAGCACCGCCTGCCGCATGCTCGAAGAACTGGGCGCGCGTGTCTTTTATGCCGATAACGTCGCCAAAGACATCATGCAGAACGATGCGGATGCGCGGGCCCTCATCCGCGATACGTTCGGCTCGACCAGCTACAATGAGCATGGCAAGCTGAACCGCTCGTACTTGGCCGCACAAGTCTTCAGTGATCCATCAAAGCTGGAAAAGCTCAACGCCATTGTGCATCCGCTTGTGTTTAATGCGTTTGAGGAGGCCAAGGCTGAAGCTGAATCCGACGGTGTGGAACTGCTTGTGCACGAAGCCGCCCTTTTGTTCGAAGCCGGGGGCGACGCCCATGTTGACTACGTTGCTGTAGTCACCGCCCCCGATGACGTGCGCATTCAACGCGTCATGCAGCGCGACGACACCACCGAGCGCGCCGTGCGCGATCGGATGCAGCATCAGCTTCCGCAAGACGAAATCCGCGAACGCGCCGACTTCGTCATCCCCAACAATGCCGACCGCGATGCCTTGCAGGCCGAGGTGCGTCGTCTGTATGAGCAGCTAACTACCGAAGCAGAGACCGCCTCTGACCATGCCGCATAATGGGGCCTCTGTGCAATGCCAAAACTTCCATGAATTGAGCCGATGTCGAATCCCCCGACCGCGGTAAGCATTGACACTATGCCCGCACCGCTCGTATGCTGTGCGGCGCGAGGTGGCGAGTGCCGCCTTCCTACACGGGTCTATCCTACACGGGTCTATAGCTCAGTTGGTTAGAGCGCTACGTTGACATCGTAGAGGTCAGTGGTTCGAGTCCACTTAGACCCACCGTTTCATGCTGTTTGATGCTCTGGCTTGTACCTCCCGGCTCATGTTCTACCTGCCCTCCTACGTTCGGTCGCTTATGCGAACGCCGGATACGGCAGGTGCGCGATGCCGATGAGCATACGTTCTTAACTGCGAGGCGCTCTTAGCTTCCAACCGACTTGCTAATTGCGCACATTGCCCGCCTGCCTTTGCTGAAGCGCTCTGTCCTCGCGATGGAGCGCTTTTTGTTTGTTAACTCACCCCCTTGCCTTCTATGCCCGATGCTGCCTCCAACTCGATCACCATCACGCTGCCCGACGGCTCCACCCGCACGTACGACGTGGGCGTAACGGGCCGTGAGATTGCTGAAAGCATTGGTCCTGGACTCGCCCGTGCGGCGCTCGCCATCAAAGTCAATGGCACGGTACAAGATCTGGATCGGCCCATCACCGAATCGGCTGAGATTGCGATTCTGACGTGGGACGCTGACGAGGGCAAGGAGACGTTCTGGCATTCATCGGCGCACCTCATGGCCGAGGCGCTGCAGGCGCTGTACCCCGATGTGCAGTTCACCATTGGCCCCCCCATTGAGCGCGGCTTCTACTACGACGTAGACCTGGGCGACGAGACGCTATCGGCGGATGATTTGGAGGCGGTCGAATCCAAAATGAAGGAGCTGGCCCGGCGCGATGTATCGTACGAGCGGCGCGAGGTCTCGAAAGATGAGGCGCTTGCCTACTACGAAGACCAGGGCAATCCGTACAAGCTGGAACTCATCGAAGACCTCGACGACGGCGAAATTACGTTCTACGAGCAGGGCCAGTTTACGGATCTCTGCCGCGGCCCGCATATCCCGTCGACCGGGCGCATCAAATATCCGAAGCTGCTGTCGGTAGCGGGAGCCTACTGGCGCGGCGACGAGTCGAATCCGCAGCTCACGCGCATCTACGGCATCAGCTTCCCCAAGAAGAAGATGCTGGATGCATTTTTGGAGCAGCGGCGCCTGGCGAAAGAGCGCGACCACCGCAAGCTCGGCAAGGAGCTCAATCTGTTTACGTTCAACGCCGACGTGGTAGGACCTGGCCTGCCGATGTGGCTACCGAAAGGGGCTACGCTCCGAGAAACGCTGGCCGATCTGCTTAAAGAGGAGCAACTCAAGCGCGGCTACGAGCCCGTCGTGTCGCCGCACATTGGACGCCTGAAGCTGTATCGCACAAGCGGGCACTATCCGTATTACAAGGACAGCCAGTTCCCGCCCATGCACTTTGGCGGTGAAGGGGATGAGGAAGACGGCTATCTCCTGAAGCCGATGAACTGCCCGCATCACGTCATGATGTACAAGCACGACATGCACTCGTACCGCGACCTGCCCGTGCGCTTTGCCGAGTTTGGCACGGTGTACCGCAACGAGCAGAGCGGCGAGCTCGGCGGACTCACACGCGTACGCGGCTTCACCCAAGACGATGCGCACATTTTCTGCACGCCCGAGCAGGTGAAAGCCGAGTTCAAAGACGTCATTGACCTGACACTCAAAGTGCTGGGCGCGCTCGACTTTACGGAGTTCACCGCGCAGATCTCGTTGCGCGATCCGCAGAACACCGACAAGTACGTGGGCGACGATGCACTCTGGACACAGGCCGAGCAGGCCATCCGCGAAGCTGCTGAAGAGATGAACCTTGACACGGTCGAAAAAACTGGAGAGGCGGCCTTTTACGGACCCAAGCTTGACTTCATGGTCGAAGACGCGCTGGGCCGCGAGTGGCAACTGGGCACCATCCAGGTCGATTACAACCTGCCCGAGCGCTTCGATCTTACGTATGTGGATGCGGAGGATGAGCGCCAGCGGCCCGTTATGATTCACCGCGCCCCGTTTGGCTCGCTGGAGCGCTTCATCGGCGTTCTGATTGAGCACTGTGGTGGCAACTTTCCATCGTGGCTCGCGCCCGTGCAGGCGATGGTCATTCCGGTGGGATCCGACTTCAACGCCTACGCGCAAGACGTGGCCACGCAGCTACGCGATGCTGACCTGCGCGTTAAGGTCGATGCGAGCGACGACACCGTAGGCTACAAGATTCGCGAGGCCGAGACGCAGAAGATTCCGTACATGCTCGTGGTGGGCGGACGCGAAGAAGAAGCGGGCACGGTAGCCGTGCGTGCTCACGGCGACGGGCAGCAAGATGTGATTTCGGTACAGGCCTTTATTGAAAAGATGCAATCCGAGCGCGAGGCCGCCTGGTCATAGCAAAACGTCTACGCGCCCTCGAAGTCGGGCGTTGAAGAACGGATGCTGTGCGGCATCCGCTCGCGTCAACTGCCCTTCTCTCAAAACGAAGCAACGGCGTTCAGAAATGGAACCCGTTGTTGGCACGGTGCGTGCGAATCTGCCCGTAAATCACGCAACTATTCCTGAACAAACCCCAAACCTACTATCGCTAAAGCTGATAAAGTTCGCGTAAACAGAGAGATCCGTTCAGACACCGTGCGGGTGGTCCAACCCGATGGCGAACACGATGTGGTGGACCTGGACACGGCCCTGGAGCGCGCTCGCGAGCATGAACTTGATCTCGTTGAGATTGCCCCGGAGGCCGATCCGCCGGTCTGCAAGATCATCGACTATGGCAAGTACCGCTACAAGCAGCAGAAGCAAGAGAAGCGGCAGCGGAAACGCTCGAAGTCGATGCAGATGAAGGAACTTCGGTTTCGTCCGCGCACCGACGACCACGACTACGAGTTCAAGAAGAACCATGCCCGCGACTTCTTGGAAGATGGCAATAAGGTGAAAGCCTACGTTCAGTTTCGCGGACGCGACATCATCTACAAAGATCAGGGCATGGACCTGCTGCGTCGTCTCATTGAAGACTTGCAAGACCTGGCCCGTATCGACCAGGCTCCGCAGATGGAAGGCCGCCGGATGACCACCATCCTGGCTCCGCACAAAAAGAATAAGTAGCCCCTCGGCGCAATCGCCGGGCGCGCTGCCCCTCGTTGATGCGTACGCCCCCGCTTACGAGCGCCCTCATCCACTTTTTGCAAAAGTCACGTTTCAAGACACGCCCCAGCCTGGAACGCAGGCCGGGGCGTGTCCATTCATGCACGTCCGTTCTGTCATGGGTTCCCTTTTTGGCAGGCGATGTCGTCTGACTTACGCGCTCTTTGAACCGATAGCCTTCTCCTCCTATGCCGAAGATGAAATCGCACAGCGGTGCCAGCAAACGCTTCAAGAAAACCGGAAGCGGCAAAGTGAAGCGCAAAAAAGCCGGGCGGCGTCACATTCTGACCAAGAAGTCGCCCAAGACCAAGCGCCAGCTCCGCAAAGACACGACCGTTGACAAAACGCAGGAAAAGCGCATCAAACAGATGCTAAACGACTAACAGAGTCTGTGCAGCCTCATCTGCGCAAACGCACTGGTTCGGCATGCCTGACTCAGGCATGCCTGTGCGCCTGTACTCTTGTGCACCCAGTTGATGTGCGGAGCGAGTGTGCTCTAAGACGTCCTGCTTCCTCCCTCCACCTGTTACCCAAAATCCACCATGCCACGCGCAACTAACAAGCCGCAAACTCGGCGGCGTCGTAAGAAAATATTGAACATGGCCAAAGGCTACTGGGGCCGTCGGAGCAAAACGTACAGCTCCGCCAAGCACTCAGTCGAAAAGGCCCTGCAGTACGCCTACCGCGATCGGCGCCAGCGCAAGCGCAATTTCCGCAAGCTGTGGATTACCCGCATCAATGCAGCTACGCGCCAGCAGGGCGTGAGCTACTCGCAGTTCATGGGTGCGTACCGCAAGGCGGACCTCGACATGAACCGCAAAGTGCTGGCCGATTTGGCTGTGCACGATCCTGAGGCGTTTTCGCACGTCGTTGATCATGTGATGGAGCAGGCGTAACCCCCTGCCTGCGAAGGTCGCCCGCAATGCCTTCGGAGGCTCCATTGCATGACGTTCCATCCCGCCGCTGCTGCCCCCCAGCAGGTCTGGCGGGATTTTCTATGTGGCGCGCTGCACCCTTATGGTGCTCAGTGCACACCGTAGCGTGCCCCCGTAGCCCCGTCCGCATCCGCCCCGCTCCTGCCAATCCGCCGTTCCCATGGCCGACCCTATCGCCGCGCTCCGCGCCGAACTCGAAGCCGAAACCATCACCACCGAGGAAGAGGCCGAGGCCTTTCGCATCAGGTACCTGGGCCGCAACCAGGGTGCGATTCCCGACCTCTTCAGCCAGATCGGCCAGCAGCCCCCCGAGGAGCGCCCCGACTTTGGCCGCCGCCTCAATGCGCTTAAGGCGGATGCGCAGGCGAAGCTCGATGCCGCGCGCGAACGCCTCAGCGCCGAAGACGCTGCTGACACGGGCACCGACCTCGACCTCACGCTACCCGGACGCCGCCATCATCCCGGCTCGCTACATCCGCTGACGCAGACGCTCAACGAGATCCTGCACATTCTGGAGCGTCTGGGGTTTGCCACGTACGAAGGCCCCGAGGTCGAAACCGACTGGCATAACTTCACCGCGCTCAATTTCCCCCCCGACCACCCGGCGCGCGACATGCAGGATACCTTCTTCGTGAAGGATGCCCCGCCCGATGCCCCCACGCTCTTGCGCACCCACACCTCGCCCGGACAGATCCGTGTGCTCCAAGCTACCGAGCCGCCGGTGCGCGTGATGGTGCCAGGGCGCGTCTACCGCAACGAAGCCATCTCGTACAAGTCGTTCTGTCTCTTCCATCAGGTCGAGCTGCTGTATGTGGATGCGGATGTGTCGATGGCCGATCTGAAGCAGGTGCTCTACCAACTGGCGCAAGCGCTCTTTGGAGAGGATGTACGCCTGCGCTTCCGCCCGAGCTACTTCCCGTTCACCGAACCCAGCGCTGAAGTCGACATCTGGTGGGCCGACCCCGACCACGAAGATGGCGGGCGCTGGCTCGAAATTCTGGGCTGTGGCATGGTGCACCCCAACGTGCTGCGCGCCGTTGATGTGGATCCGGAGCAGTACAGCGGCTACGCAGTCGGTATGGGCGTAGAACGCATGACGATGCTTAAGCATGGCATCGATGACATCCGCGTGTTTTACGAGAACGACTTGCGCTTTCTGCGTCAGTTTTAGCACGGTGCGCCCTGCTCCGCATCCCCCCTGAACCGTTTCTTGCACAATGCCCCCCTCGCTTCATGGACTGCTCCATCCAGTGGCTCCGTTCGTACACTGCCCCCCAGGCCGATGCTCATACCATTGCCGACCTGCTCACTATGGCAGGTCTTGAGGTGGATGGCATCGCGCATGTTGGCCAGCCGCTCGACAATGTTGTGGTTGGTCGCATAGAGGCGGTGCGTGCGCATCCGAATGCCGACCGCCTTGTGCTCTGTGATGTGGATATGGGCCCTGGCGAGTCTGTGCAAATTGTATGCGGGGCCCCTAACGTAGCAGCCGAACAACGCGTACCTGTAGCGCCGGTGGATACCAGGCTTCAACTTCCTACTGAAAAAGGGGGGGACGAACGACAGTCCATTACGCTGGAGGCTCGTGCCATTCGCGGTGAACGCTCGAACGGCATGATCTGCTCGGCGCATGAGCTGGGCCTGACCAGCGACGCCAGCGGCATTATGGTGCTTGACGACGACGCCCCGGTGGGTATGCCCTTCGTGGAGTATTTGCAAGCGCATAACATTGCGCCGACCGACACGGTGCTCGACATTGACCTGACGCCCAACCGCGCCGACGCTGCCAGTCACTTTGGCATTGCGCGCGATCTGTCGGCCCTGACTGGCGCGCCGCTGCATCGTCCCAACGTAGACCTGCCCGAAGAGGGCGGCCCCGTAGCTGAACGGTTCAGCGTATCGATTGCAGATGCAGAAGCCTGCCCGCGTTACGTAGCGCTCTGTGTTGAGGATGTGGAAGTGGGTCCATCCCCCACATGGCTACAGCAGCGCCTGGAGCGCATTGGGTTGCGCCCGCGCAACGTAATCGTGGATATCACCAACTTCGTGCTGCACGAGTGCGGTCAGCCGCTGCACGCCTTCGATGCCGACACGCTGCAGGGCAATGCGATTCATGTTGACACGGCACCCGAAGAAACCGCCTTCACCACGCTCGACGACCAGGAGCGCACCTGCCCGGCTGGCACACTCTTCATTCAAGATGCAGACCGCCCTGTGGCCATTGCGGGCGTTATGGGCGGGGCGGATACGGAGGTCACCGACAACACGACAACCGTGCTCATCGAGAGCGCCTACTTCGATCCGTCGCACATTCGCCGTACCGCGAAAGCTCTGGCATTGCAGACCGACTCGTCGTACCGGTTTGAGCGTGGCGTAGACCGCGAGGGCCAGGTGTGGGCAGCCGCCCGTGCCGCCGACCTCATGGTAGAGTTGGCAGGAGGCACCCGGGTTGACGGCATGATCGACGTCCACCCCAATCCGCCGGAGCCGCGCACCGTTACGCTGCGCCCTGAGCGCGCCAACACCCTTCTGGGCACTGACCTTGCACAGGCGGATATGCAGGCGCATCTCGAATCCATTGGCATTGCCGCCAAGCCCATGGGCGATGGGCTCCGGTGCACGCTGCCGACCTGGCGCCCCGACCTGGCGATCGAAGAAGACCTGATCGAAGAAGTGGCGCGCCTGCACGGCTACGACCGCATTCCGCGTCCCGAACGCATCCAGATCCCCGCACGTGTAGCCGACTTGTCCGGCAGCGAGCGCGGGCACCGCAACGAAGCTCGTCAGTTGCTGCGCGGGGCCGGCTTCCGCGAGATCTACACGAACAGCATGCTTCCGCTGGAGGTAGCCGAGCAGTTCAATCCGCACGACACGCCGGTTGTAGAGACACGCAACCCCATCTCGCGCGAGATGGCTGCGCTGCGTCCGCGCCTGTTGCCGGGTGCACTTTGTGTGCTACAGCACAACCACAATCACGGCCACGACGCGATCCGGCTGTTCGAGTTTGGCCGGGTGATGCGCCGAGCCACTGCCGACGAAACCACGCAGGTGCCGGGTACCGCAGAACACGAAGCCCTCCTGATCGCCGCCACCGGTACGCACGCACCGCGCCACTGGGACCGGGCCGCGCGCAGTACCGACGTGTACGACCTAAAGGGCACCGTGGCCGATCTGTTACGTGCTCTTGGGGCTGAAGCCGAGTTTGCGCCATCAACGGACACGCCGGGCTACGTGGCGTACGCCCTCGACATTGCCGCCGATGGTGTGGCGCTGGGCACACTGTCTTGCATCCACCCGGACACCGCCACTCACTATGACCTGACCGAGGCTGTGCTCATAGCCGAGCTCGACTGGGCAGCTGTTGTTGGCGTGGTGGATACGCAGCCCGGCTACACGCCGGTGCCCCGGGTGCCTGTGGTAGAGCGCGACCTGGCTGTGCTGATAGATGCCGCAGCGCCCGTGGGCCCACTACTCGACACTGCAAAAGACGCGGGTGCTCCGCTCGTGAAACATGTCGAGATGTTTGACCTGTACGAAGGCAAAGGCATCCCCAACGGCAAACAGAGCGTAGCCCTGTCGATGCGATTGGCGTCTGACCACACCCTGACCGACGAAGAAATTGACCATTGTATAAATCAGGTGACTGCCGCCTTGGCGAACCAGCACCATGCCACGCTACGGGAGCAATAACTCTAATGGTAGATACGGTGCAATCCTGATGTGGTAGTTCCTATCGGGTAGAGAGGCTCAGTTTCAAATGATGGTAGCTTTCCTGGGTCTTGTGTTTGGGCCGTCTCGTACTGCTGACATGGCCGGACAGGGGGCTGTTCGCCCACGACAATGTTTTTATCAGATGAACCATCAGTTAGGAAGACCCGCTCTGTTTGGACGGCTATTTACGGCTTTTTTGCATATGCGGCACATCCGTTGCAATTAAACGTAAAGGTACATTGTTGCTTTTAAATTGAACACGTCGCATCATGTCTGTACATGACACGGCATGATGTGGATCGTGCTTCATGCCCCGTGCTTTGTGACCAGCGGCTTTTGGCCCCACATGCCATGACTGCCGAGTCTGATTCGTCTACGTCCAATGGTACTTCTGAATCCCGCACGGCACTTAGTGCCGTCCCCGATGGGCTTCGTCCTACCGTACAGATGTTAATTGTCCAGATTGAGGCCGCCTCGAAACAATTGAAGACCCTACAGGCCGAGAACGAGCGCTTGCGGGCGCGTGTCGCCGAGTTGGAACAGCGCCCCGAAATCCCTGAATCGGCGCTTGTGCTGCCTCTTGAAGAAGCCGACGCCGATACGCTTGCCGAGAACCTGGATGCTTACATCGAAACCATTGATGTGCTGTTGGAGAACTTACCCGATCCTGACTCGGCAGCCGATACCTCCCCTTCTGCATAACCCCCTCTGGTTATGGCTACCGACGATATGAAACCGATTCGCGTACACATTATAGGGCGTGAGTATGCCCTTCGCGTGCGCGAAGGCGAGGAAAAAACGACGCGCCACCTGGCTGCGCAAATCAATGCACGCATGGAGGCATTTAAGGATGCCCACCCCGAGCAGGCTGATCTTACCACCTCGGTCATTACCGCGCTGGCGATGGCCGAAGAACTGAACGACCTGCGCGACGAGTTAGATCAGATGCGGGAACAGGTCGAGGCTGCCCGTGAACACGAGCATGCCCTGAATCAGATGCTGGAGCATCTGTCGGAGCAACTGGCCGAGGTCCTGCCCTCTGGAGCGCTTCCCGTTGCTCCCGATGCGCCCGATCCCCTGCCCTCTGAAGACTACGACCCCGATGTGTCGTCGGCCTCGGATGGGCATGCTGGAAACGATGTATCTCCCCCTGCTCCCACCCTTCTTCTGGGGAGCAACCCTGCATCTGACGAACGCGATGCAGAAACCACCGATGACGACCCATCTGATGATGCCTCTGGGCAGACGGCTCCCGCCGAAGGCCCGACGTCAGACAACGCGTAGCACATCGCTTTGGTAGATGCATCATCATTACGAGTCCGTCAAGCCTGTGGCGGATACGCGGCGCATCTTACCGGGTGGACGATTGGTTCTATGTTGATGTTCGCCTGTTGCCTCGTTCTAACGCTGTCGCCTCCCCTATGACCAAAACGCTCGATACAGCGCCTCCTCAAGATCCCGTCATTGCCAACGCCTCGGCTGAGGCGCGCGAAAAAGCTCGTACGCACATCGTGGTGCGTGGGGCACGGCAGCACAACCTGAAAGACATTGACCTGGATGTGCCCCGCGAAACGCTGACGGTAGTCACGGGGCCGTCGGGATCTGGAAAGTCGAGCCTGGCTTTTGATACGATCTATGCCGAGGGGCAGCGCCGCTACGTAGAAAGCCTCAGCGCCTACGCCCGCCAGTTCCTGGAGCGTATGGACAAGCCGGATGCCGACCTGATTACCGGTCTGGCTCCGGCCATTGCCATCGAGCAGAAGACTACGGCAAACAACCCGCGCTCGACGGTCGCTACGCAGACGGAGGTATACGACCACCTGCGGCTCTTGTACGCACGTATCGGCACCACGATCTCGCCGGTGAGCGGGCGGCCCGTCACCAAAGACACACCGCGAAGCGTGGCGCTTTCGATTGAAGAGGAGCTGGACGACGGCACGCGCTATTACTTGTGCTGCCCCGTACCCGACCGCAGCCGCGCCCTGCGGGATGAGTTGAAGAGCCTGCGCGAGCGCGGGTTCTTTCGCATCCTGCTGCTGCCTACGGAGAAGCAGGCTGAACGTGGCGAGCAGCCCGACGTGCTGGACCTCAACGACACACCACCCAGCAAGGTGAACAACTATGGGCGCAAGCGCCTACTCGTCCTCGTTGACCGACTCAAGGTGAAACGGGGCGACGCTTCCACCCGCACCCGTGTGGCGGAGTCGGTCGAGCAGGCGTTCGACGTGGGCAACGGACGCTGCGTGGTGCAGGTGGCGCGCCGCCGTGGTGACGATGCCGACGGACCCGCGCCGCAACTGCACTTCAGCGCGCGCTTCGAACGTGACGGCATGCAGTTCGAAGAGCCCACGCCCCTCATGTTCAGCTTTAACAGTCCGGTGGGCGCCTGTCCCGAGTGCCAGGGCTTTGGCCGTGTGCCCGGGCTCGACCCCGATCTGATCGTGCCCAACAAGGGGCTGTCCATTCGTGAGGGCGCACTCGCACCGTTTCGCACGGACAAGTGGAGCAAGCACTTCCGCAAGCTCATCCGTGTAGCCGCCGAAACCGGAATCGATATCGACTGCCCGTACCGTGAGCTCGACGACTGGGAGCTCGACATCATCTGGGATGGCCAAGACGAGTACATTGGCCTCAACGGCTTCTTTGAGTTTCTAAATGAGCGCTCCTACAAGACGCACCACCGCATCTTCCGCGCGCGCTTCCGTGGCTACTCCACCTGCCCGGAGTGCAACGGCTATCGGCTGCGCGAAGACGCGTACTACGTCAAGATCAACGACACGCATATCGGTGAGGTGTGCGCAATGACCACCCGCGAGGCGCTCGACTTCTTTCAGGATGTCGAGCTCTCCGACCACGAAGAGGAAGTTGCCGGGCGGGTTCTTGAAGAGTTGCGCACCCGCACCAAGTACCTGGTGGATGTGGGGCTCGACTACCTCACGTTCGACCGGCTCGCTCAAACACTCAGCGGCGGCGAGAGCCAGCGCATCAATCTGTCCACCTCGCTGGGCTCTTCGCTTGTCGGCTCGCTCTACGTGCTCGACGAGCCGACCATTGGGCTGCACCCGCGCGACAACGATCGCCTCGTGGGCATCTTGCATCGCCTGTGCGACCTGGGCAATACCGTGCTGGTGGTGGAGCACGACCCGGTTACGATGGAGGCGGCGGATCATCTTATCGACATGGGCCCCGCCTCGGGCCAGTTTGGGGGCGAGGTCGTGTTTCAGGGATCGTACAGCGAGATCGTAAACGACGAGGAATCGCTCACGGGCCAGTATCTAAGCGGCCGCACCGCCATCCCCATTCCAGATGAGCGGCGCCCTGCGGATCCCGACCGCATGCTCACCATCACCAACGCGCGACAGCACAATCTGAAGCACATCGACGTTGAGATTCCGCTCGACGGCATTGTGTGCGTTACGGGAGTGTCGGGCTCGGGCAAGTCCACGCTCATTCAGCAGACGCTTTACGAAGGGCTGCACCGCCTCAAAGGCGGCAGCGGCGACGGCAGCGTGGGCGCTCACGACGACATTCGCGGACACGTGCTTGTTGATGGTGTGGAGATGGTCGACCAGCAATCGATTGGGCGCACGCCGCGCTCGAATCCAGCCACCTATACCGGCGCGTTCGACGGCATCCGCAAGCTCTTTTCGCAGACGCGGCAAGCGCAGATTCATGGCTACGACCCCGGCTTCTTTAGCTTCAACGTCGCGGGCGGACGCTGCGAGTCGTGCAAGGGTGAAGGGGTGGTCAAGGTCGAGATGCAGTTTCTGGCCGACATCTACCTGGAGTGCGAGGCGTGCAACGGCCAGCGCTACAAGCAGGAGGTGCTGAACGTGACGTACAACGGGAAAAACATTGCCGACGTGCTGAACATGACGGTAGACGAAGCCGCCGACTTCTTCGAGGGCGAGCGCTCGGTGACCAACAAGCTCGATGTGCTGCAAGACATCGGGCTGGGCTACCTGTCGCTGGGACAGCCCTCCACCACGCTTAGCGGCGGCGAAGCACAGCGCATAAAGCTGGCCTCGCACCTGGGCGGACGTCACTCCGACCGCATGCTCTACATCTTCGATGAGCCCACCACCGGGTTGCATTTCGACGACATCCGCAAGCTGCTAAACGCGTTCGATCAACTGGTGGAGCACGGGCACTCGGTGCTGATCGTAGAGCACAATCTGGATGTCATCAAGTACGCCGACCATGTCATCGATCTGGGCCCCGAAGGCGGTGCTGAAGGGGGAGAGGTAGTCATCACCGGCACGCCCGAGGAAGTCGCTGCGCATCCCACCAGCCACACCGGGCGGTTTCTGAAGGAAGTGCTGTGAATTGAATAGAGGCGCTGCCGTATTCAGCAATTTCGCTTCGCTCCGTGTACTATTGTTGAGAGGGAGGCGGAGCATGGTAGAGTTCGACCAAGATGTACCCAGCTCCTGTAAGTCCGATAACAGCGCCAACGACCAGTCCCCATGGTGCAGTGTTCAGTTTTGCATCGAAAAATACCCCCAGCAACGGCGGGCCCGCTGCAGCGCTCAGGAGGCGCAGGCCCAGGTCAGCATATGGCATCACGTCGCGTCCAACCTTTTGGAAGGTCGACCGCCACGAGTCGTTTTCTGGAGGCGGAGCGTCGGAATCGGTAGCCACGGGAGCGCTGAATCAGAAAGCGATAGGGAGTTACGAGGAAGCCGTGTCGGAAGCGGCATCGGCAGACGCAGTATCCTTGGCTGATGACTTTGACGCAGTGGACGCGCGGTCGGCGCGGGCATCAGTTTCAGTCTTAGAAGCGGCATCCGAAGACGCATCGTCTCCCATGACACATTGACCTGTAAAGCGTGCGCCTTCCTCTACAACAAGCCGCTTCGTGTGGATGTCTCCGTCGATGCGAGCCGTACTTTTGAGGACGAGCCGCTCAGCGATGCGAAGTTCGCCTTGCACATGGCCGGCAATGTCGGCGTTAGTCGCAATGATCTCGCCTTCCACCCCTCCACTTTCGGCAATAATGGCGCGTCCGTCTACTCGCATCGTTCCGATGATGCGTCCACTGGCGCGCACATCGTTTTCGGCGTGTAAGGTGCCCTCGAAGGTGGTGCCCTCGCCTACCAGATTAATCTGGTCCGATTTCGTTCGGTTGCTT
>NZ_JAWOAR010000307.1:0-8606 GCF_046498435.1 Longimonas sp.
GCGCAGTTATCTTATAAACACAGGGAGATTCTCGACCTGGTTTTTTTTCACGGGCAGAGTTATTCCGATATTTCAAAGCTGCTTGCCATACCTGAGAATACCGTAAAAACAAGAGTGTATTATGCAAAAGCCGCCCTGAAAGAAGAAATCTGCAAAACAGGCGGGTAAAATCGCACCGATTTACAAAAGCATGTAAAAAAAAGAAATGGATAAGCATATGGAACAAAGGGAAACCGAGCCTGTAAAAGACAACTTTGAAAACAGGATTGAACAAAGTTATCAGAAGATGTCTGAAAATATCCCTCAGCCACCTCCTGATGCCTTTTCAAGAATAATGGAGACGATAGGCGAACAGCAGGAAAAACAGGTGGAGGAACCTCAACCTTCCATGCTGTCAAGGGTTATGACGGCGGTCCGGAATATGTTGAAGCGGACGCGGAGCGGGCTACGGGTTTCGCGAAGGGATTCGAGGCGGGTGCGCAGCTCATCTTGCTCCATCTCGATGCGAAGCAGGTCGACCTGTCCACTGCGGTCTTGGGCGGTTTCATAGCGCGTTTCGACCGCGGGGACGAGCGATTCGAGCAGCTCCAGGTTGCGCTGGGTGAGCTCCACTGCGCGCTGGGTGCGATAGTACGACACGTAGGTCGTCTGCACGTCGCGCATCAGATCGAGCGTGCGCTGCTCCAGGCGCTGCTGCATGGCATGGGTGCGGGCATCGGCTCCGCTGCGGCGGGCGCTGCGCGTGCCAAACCACGGAACCATCTGCATCACCGAGCCCGACAGGCGTCCGGGCAAACTGCCTTCCTGATCGGGCGGATTGGCGAAGAAGGACAGATTGATCTCGGGATCGGGCAATGCGCCGACTTGGGCGCCAACGTTGGACTGTGCTACGACGTCCTGATATTGAGCCTGCAGATCGGCGTTGTTGGCAACGGCTTCCTGAAAGTAGCTGTCGAGCGGGGTCAGTTCGTCGGCCTCGGGCTCGGTGAGCAGATCGTCGTAGGGGATGTCTTGGGCGGTGGCGAACGTGGGCATTCCGACCGTAAGACACAGCGCGATGATCGAGAGGAGGAGCGCACCCTTCGAGGTGGATTGTCTTTTGGCGTCTCGGCCTCGAAGATTCGCGCCGCCCGACGCTTCAAGGCCGGACGTCTTCATGGTGAGAAGAGCGCGGTCGTCTGTGCGTAGTTGTGTGGTGGAAAGCATGAGCTGTAATGATAGCGTTGGAAGGCCTGCGGAAAATGCGCGCGGGGCGTTATGCGACGGTGTCATTCAGCGTCCACTCTTTCCAGAGCGCGTAAAGCACGGGCACGAGGAAGAGCGAGAGCACCTGCACGAGCATCCCGCCGAAGATGGGCACAGCCATGGGCACCATAATCGCGCCGCCTTTGCCAGGGGTAGTCAGGATGGGGAGCAGGGCCAGCAGTGTGGTGGCGGTCGTCATGAGGCAGGGGCGCACGCGGCGCATGCCGGCCTCGACGGCGGTGGCGCGGATGGCCGCGACCGACTGCGGGGCCTTGCGCTCGAAGAGCTGCTGCAGGTAGGTGGCCAGCACCACGCTGTTATCCACGGCAATGCCAAAGAGCGCCAGAAAGCCGACCCACACGGCCACACTCAAGTTGATCGGATCGATCTGGAAGAGTGCCTGCACATCGGTGCCGAGCACACTGACGTTCAGGAACCAGTCCTGCCCGTAGAGCCAGAGCAGCACAAATCCGCCGCTCCAGGCCAGTGCAATGCCCGACAGAATGATGAACGCGGTGGTTGTAGAGCGAAACTGGAAGTAGATGAGCAGGAAGATCAGCAGTAGCGTAATCGGAATGATAAGCGCCAGGCGGTTGGCAGCGCGCTGCTGATCTTCGAACTCGCCCGCCATGCGGTACGTCACGCCCGAGGGCATGTCCAGGTCGCCACGGTCGGTGGCTGCTTCGATGGCCGCCCGCACATTGGCTGCCGCCTCCACTGCCGAGGTCCCCGCAGCGGCGTCGAACGTCACGTAATTGACGAGGAAGGTGTCTTCGCTACGAATGGTCATCGGGCCCTCGACGTACTCCAGATCCACCAGTTGGCCCAGCGTAATTTGGCGGCCCGTGGGCGTGGGCACGAGGATGCGTTCGATCTGCTCGGGCGTGCTCCGATTCTCGCGGGCGTAGCGCACCCGCACCGGGTAGCGCTCGCGTCCCTCCACAGTCGTGGTAAGCGGCTGCCCCCCAATGGCAATGCGAATGACCTCCTGCACGTCGTCGATGGTGAGGCCGTGGCGGGCAATGGCGGGCCGGTCGATGTCCAGTTCCAGATACGGCTTGCCCGCCACACGATCGGCATAGGCCGACCCGGAGCGCACCCCTTCGGTCTGGTCGACAATCGACTCGATCTGAATGGACACGTCGTCTATGGTGTCCAGATCGGGGCCAAACACCTGCACGCCAATGGGGGCGCGCATGCCGGTTTGCAGCATGGTGAGGCGCGTCTCGATGGGCTGCAAGCGTGGGGCCGAGGTCAGCCCCGGCAAGTCGGCCGCCTGTACGATTTCGTCCCAGATGTCATCTTTCGACTGGATATGATCGCGCCACTGCCGGTAGTAGCGTCCGTCGGCATCGGGGATGAGCGCGCCGGTGTTGTCGCGCACGAAGTCGCCCTCGTCATCGACCCGGAACCGGAGGCGCTGCCCGGACTCGTCGGTGCGGTACTCGCTTTTGTACTGAATCACGGTTTCGAACATGGAGAGGGGCGCGGGGTCGAGGGCCGACTCAGCGCGTCCGGCCTTGCCCACGACCATATCAACTTCGGGGATGCTGTTTACGCGCATGTCCATGCCGCGCATCTGGTCGATGGTTTCTTCGCTACCGGCGTGCGGCATGGCGGTGGGCATCAGCAGGAACGAGCCCTCGTCGAGCGTGGGCATGAACTCGCGGTCGAGCGTTTGCGCGCTGAACACGGCGGCCACGAGCAAAAGCAGCGGGATGCTCAAGAAGAGCGCCTTGCGAGCGATGAAAAGGCGCATCATGCGCTCGTAGTAGCGCTGGAAGAGCAGAAACACGCCCAGCACACTGCCCACGGCTCCGATCACAAAGAGCAGATTCGCGATGCGCGGATTATCCGGCCCAAGCGGAAGCCATACATCCGCCAGGAGCCACCCGAGTCCGAGCACGATGATGCCAACTGCGATATACGGCTGCATGGCGCGCAAGCGCTGCGAATCCACCCGGGATTGCCGGTCGGCAAAGCGCACCGCCAGGCCGAGCGCGCCCAGTCCCACAAGGATAAATCCAGCCCACGCCATCCAAAACCACAGCACGGCGCCGCCCACCACAAGCGCACCATTGCCTACGGTACGGACCCAGCGGCGGCCCACGGTGCGCGTGAAGAGCCAGTGCGCAAACGGCGGAATGAGCGCCAGCGTGATGACGAGCGCGGCCAGCAGCACAAACGTTTTCGTCCACGCCAGCGGACCGAACAGGCGGCCTTCTTCGGCCTGCAGCAAGAACACGGGTAGGAAGCTGACGATGGTGGTGGCGAGCGCGGTAATGACGGCGGGACTCACCTCGCTTGCCGCCTCAAAGATCACGTCGCGGCGCGATTTGTTGGGGTGGGCCTCGTCGAGATGCGTGAGCATGTTCTCGGTCATGATGATGCCCATATCCACGACCGTCCCGATGGAGATGGCAATGCCCGCCAGCGCCACAACGTTGGCATCCACGCCTACGTAGCGCATCAGGATGAACGCCACGAGCACGGCTACGGGCAGAAGCGCCGACACGATAAACGAAGAGCGCAGATGCATCACCATGATCATGATCACGATGATGGTGATCAGGATCTGCAGCGAGAGCGCTTCTTCGAGCGTGCCAAGTGTTTCGTAGATCAGCCCCGCACGGTCGTAGAACGGCACCACATCTACCTGCGACTCGGTGCCGTCGTCCAGCGTTTTTGAGGGCAGGCCGGGTGCGATCTCCTCGATCTTGGATTTGACGTTCTCAATCACCTCCAGCGGATTCTCGCCGTAGCGCGCCACCGCCACGCCACCCACGGCTTCGGTGCCGCCCTTGTCGAGCATACCGCGCCGCTGCGCCGGACCCATCGACACCCGCGCCACATCACGAATACGGAGCGGCGTGTTGCCATCGCGCACCGCCACCACGCTCTCCTCAATGTCGCTGAGCGACTCAATCTGCCCGCGCCCGCGCACCACATATTCGGCGCGGTTCATCTCCAGCGTACGCGCGCCCACATCGCGATTGCTCTTGCGTATAGCGGATGCAATGTCCGTCACCGACACATTGCTTTCGCGCATCGCCGCCGGGTCGATATCCACCTGATATTCCTGCACGTAGCCCCCAATGCTGGCGACCTCGGCCACGCCCTTCGCAGACGAAAGGGCGTACTTAACTTGGAAGTCCTGGATGCTGCGCAGCTCGTGCGGGTCCCACCCGCCGGTGGGATTGCCGTCGCCGTCGCGGCCTTCGAGCGTGTACCAGAAGATCTGCCCGAGCGCGGTGGCATCGGGACCAAGCTGGGGCTGGATGCCCTCAGGCAGCGTCCCATCGGGCAGAGCGTTCAGCTTTTCCAGGATGCGCGTGCGGCTCCAGTAGAACGCAATGTCGTCCTCAAAGATGATGTTGATCATCGAGAAGCCGAACATGGAGCTGGAGCGCACCGCTTCTACGCCCGGTAGTGCGAGCAGCTCGGTCGTCAGCGGATACGTGATCTGGTCGTCGATGTCCTGTGGCGAGCGGCCGGGCCACTCCGTAAACACAATCTGCTGGTTGGCGCCAATGTCGGGGATAGCATCCACCGGCACCGGGTCACGCGGAAAGCCGCCGAGCTCCCAGTCGAACGGCGCCGTAGCCACGCCCCAGCCCACCAGGGCCAGCAGCAGGAGCACCGCAATGAGCTTGTTATCCAGAAAAAACGCAATGACACGATCAACTACAGACATACAACCGTCGTTCAACGAGCTACGGAGGGCAGGGGAAGGCTCGGTTCAGGCGGATGCAGACGGCATCCGCGCAGGTGGACACCACGCTTCAGCGACGAAGCGAGGATGCCCACGACGACAGATTAGCGGAGAAGTGCGGCGTGTTGCAGGAAGAGCGGGGTGGTCGCAGTGCGCGGCGGCCCACGTGAGGACAACGCACCTGTGGGGCGCTCTGGCGGTGCTTCGAGCGATATAACAGGGGGTAATGCCAGTACGTCATAGTAGAGCGTAGGCACAAGCACTACACGAGACGCAATGGCATCGGCGTTCTGCTGACCGAGGTGCAAGTTGCAGCACTGATCTGCATCGAGTGTTACGCCATGGGTTGTGTTATGGCCCCGCTCGTCACAGTCAGGCTCCGAATCGCCACTGGCGGGTTTGGGGCATGGCATAGCCCCGTCGTGGTGGGCGTCTGCGTTATGTGCATGGCAGCACGGGGGCACATCTTCCGTGTGTGCGTGTGCACTATCCGCACTATCCGCATGCGAGGATGCATGCGCTGTGCCCATTTGTGCGCAGGCCCGTTGCACCATGGGCGCCAGGCTGCTCATCAACAGAGCAACCATGACGAATGCTACGCCAAACCGGTAGCGGTGGGGTGCTTTCGCCACAGAACCACTTCGGGATACACAAGATATTGGATGTTGACTGTACCAAATGCGGGAATGCGGGTTTCGTCGCTCACCGATTGCAAACACCTGTATGATGATTCAGCGCAGATGGTATTAGTATGTCGGTTGGTTCGGTTAGTCTCGCTTCCAACCTGGCAAAACGCGATGGCTTTTTCTACTCGCTCGCCTCAATTACACAAGATTACAGACTCAACCAGACGTAGCCGATCTAAAAAGAATTCGAGAGGTGGAGCCAAGCCACGGCAGCCTAAGAAGCGTCCTACCGTAAATGCCACACCGCGGCCGCCAACTTCTTCTACCACCAAGAAGAGCAAAGCCCAATCGTCATCGAAGTAGATAGCCTTGCGTTGCTGTACGTACAACCCGTTCCCCTACTCACCCCGCCCACCCGGGCAACGTCCCCAACTCAATGCCCAGCACGAGCGGGCCGAGCGTGTAGGTGACGAGCGCAATCAGCACCACGAAGAGCAGGTTTAGCGTCACACCGGCACGCGCCATCTGTGGGATGCTCACGTCGCCGCTGCCAAAGACGATGGCATTGGGCGGCGTGGCCACGGGCAGCATGAACGCGCTGCTTGCCGCCAGCGCCACCGGCACCGCCAGCAAGAACGGATTCTCCCCAATGCCCACGGCGACGGACGCCATAATCGGCAGAAACGCGGCGGCGGTCGCTGTATTACTCGTGATTTCGGTGAGTCCGATGATGGCGGCGGTGACGAGCACCACGACAAGCAGCAGCGGCCAGCTACCAATAACGCCCAGCGCCTCGCCAATCCACGTGGCCAGTCCGGTCGATTCGATGGCCTGCGCCAGCGAGAGGCCGCCGCCAAACAGAATGAGCACGCCCCAGGGCAGCTGCTCCGCCGACTCCCAGTCGAGCACAAACGTGCCCGCGCGCCAGTCGACTGGCAGGACAAAGAGCACGAGACCGCCCGCCATTGCGATCCCCGCATCCGTAAGGCCGGGCACCCACGCCTCGAGCAGGGGGCGGGTCATCCACAGGAGCGCGACGCTGCTAAATACAGCCGCAACCATCCGCTCCGGGTGGGTCATGGAACCGAGATCCGCTAGGCGGCGCTGCACCAGATCTGTGCCTCCGGCAATCGCCTTCGCATCCACCCGAAACAGGACCCGCGTAAGCAGCCTGTAGGCCAGCGGCAGGCCCACTACCACCATCGGCAGCCCAATGCCCATCCACTGCGCAAAGCCGATGTCGATGTTGTACGACTCGTTTACGAATCCCGCCAACAGCGCATTCGGCGGGGTGCCAATGAGCGTGCCCATGCCGCCGATGTTGCACGCATAGGCAATCGACAGCATCAGCGCAACCGCGAACGCGTGGGTCTGCGCTGCCGACGTATCCTCGTTCGACCGCGCCAGCGCCACCACCGAGGTGCCAATGGGCAGCATCATCATGGCGGTGGCCGTGTTGCTGATCCACATGCTCAGGAACGCGCACGCCAGCATAAACCCCGCAATGAGCGCCTTCGGACCCGTGCCCACCGTCGCAATAATGCGCAGCGCAATGCGCCGGTGCAGGTCCCACCGCTGCATCGCCAGGGCAATGAGAAATCCGCCTAAGAACAAGAAAATCAGCGGGTTAGCGTAGGGCGTCGTTGCGTCTGCCATCGAGCCAATGCCCAAGAGCGGCAGCCCCACCACCGGTACAAGCGCTGTGGCCGGAATAGGAAGCGCTTCCGTAATCCACCAAATAGCCATGAGTCCCGCGATGCCCGCCGTATGCCAGCCCGCCGCGTCGAGTCCGCTGGGCGGTTCCAGTACGAGCACCGCCAGCAGGGCGGCCGGACCCGCCACGAGCCCCACGCGCTGCCGCCACGTGTACGAATCGGAATCAGAAGAAGTGGAAAGAGCATCAAACATACGCAAACGAGCATCGTTCGTGAAGAGCGTATGCGCTTGTATAGCACAGCCCCTCAAGCGTTGCAGTCGGTCCCCGTATCCACATGACGTTAGGGAGAACGCGAAGCAGCGTGCCCAATCCATCACTACACCCAGCTTCAACAGACGGTGCGTCTACGTTTGTGGGGGGCGTGGAGGTGAAACCGCGTCTTCGCCCCAATGCTGGATCACAGCGCACGGCTTAAGGTTCATGACGGCGCGTTTGCATCTGCTCTCCATGTTGCCCAAGCACCTGCTCACCTATGCCTGCTCGTACGCAAGGACAAGTCGAAGCTGCTGTGACCGAAGCGGTTACAAAGTTTGAGCGCGAGTATCTGGGGCGCGGTCCGAAAGAAGCGCGCACGTTTATCGTTGAGAACATGGTCATCGTGCAGTTGCAGGGCATTTTGAGTCCCGCCGAACGGCAGCTCAGCCACGAGAATGGCGGCGTGGAGCTCATTAAGCAGATGCGCACGCGCCTCATTGAAAGCTCCAGCGACGACCTGTGCGCCCTCATCGTCGAGAAAACCGGTGCCGAGGTGGTCAGCCTGCATACCGACATCAGTGCGCGCACCGGCGAGCGCATCTTCGTGTTCAGCCTGGCCGACAACCTCGAATCCACCTTTGGCTGACCAGACCGCTCGCCCCTCGTGAAGTTCGCGTAAGTCCCTCATACGGACTTGCATGCATTGCTGGCTGCTTCTATCATGGAAAGCGGTGTAGACGCGGGGCGCCTTGCTGCGAGCTGTGTTTGCACGCTACATACTACATAGGCACAAGCTGCGCACAGGCTCACTGAGCAGGTGCAACAGATTGCAAGCCGACTTCCAACGCTGCGGCAAGGCGTTGCGAGTCGGCTTTTTTTGTTTGTGTTTTTTGTTTGTGTCGTCCCCGCTTTTGCCTTCGCTGCCCACTCACACACCCTTTCAATGCGATGAATCAGGATACAATGCCCGCTTCGGCCCCATTTGCTTCGGACCTTCTAAATCACCGTTGCAGATAAGCTCCAGATCGATGAGTCCGTGCCGTGCGATTTGGTCCAGCATATGGTCAAAAAAGCGGAGTCCGGTGGATATTTTACTTCTGCCGCTGCCGTC
>NZ_JAWOAR010000200.1:0-20602 GCF_046498435.1 Longimonas sp.
GCTGCACCGATGCCCCCGACCTCGAAGGCACCGTCATCCGCGACGATGTGCCCGATTACGGTCCGCAGGTGAAGGCGATCTCCGCCAAGGACAACGTCACCGCCATCTCCATGGACACTCTGGGGATGTGGCAGCAGGTCGGCTTCCTGGCAGATGTCTTCAGCGTCTTCAAGCACCACGGCCTCTCTATCGATCTGGTCGCCACGTCAGAGGCCAACGTCACCGTTACGCTCGACCCGGTTGCCAATGCGCTTGACCCGGACACCATCAACGCGGTGGTGCGCGACCTGAACGCGTTCTGCAATGCCCGCGTCATTGGGCCGTGTGCGGTGGTGAGTCTGGTGGGACGCCACATCCGCGCCTTGCTCAGCGATCTGGGGCCGGCGCTGGAGGTGTTTGATGAGCAGAATATCTACCTCGTGTCGCAGGCGGCCAGCGATCTCAACTTCAGTTTCGTGGTGGATGCGGAGCAGGCCCCACGGTTGGTGCGCGAGCTGCACGCCGAGCGGTTCAGCGCCCGCCCCGCCGATGAGCTCTTCGGCCCGTCGTGGTCGGAGCTCTTCGACACCGACGATGCCGACACAGAGGGCACGCCGCCCTGGTGGCAGACCGAACGCGAGGCGCTCCTCGCCCTGTCCGATACGACCGAAACGCCCGGCTACGTCTATCACGCGCCCACGCTGCGCACCCATGCCGGGCAGCTTACGGGACTGGAGGCGGTCGATCAGCCGTACTACGCTGTAAAGGCCAACCCGCACCCCGACGTGCTCCGCTGCCTGCACGACGAGGGCCTTGGGTTTGAGTGCGTGTCGCTGGGCGAGGTGGAGCGCGTGTTCGAGGCCGTACCGCAGGTGAATCCGCAGCGCGTGCTCTTCCAGCCGAACTTTGCCTCAATCGACGAATACCGCGTGGCCTTTGAGCACGGCGTGCGCGTGACACTCGACAACGTGCAGCCGCTGGCTATGTATCCAGAGGTGTTTGCCGGGCAGACGATCTTCCTCCGCATCGACCCCGGACGCGGGCACGGCCACCACCGCCATGTGCGCACCGCAGGCGCACAGTCGAAGTTTGGCATCGTGCCCGACGAACTGCCGCAGGCGCGTGCCCTGGCTCAGGAGCACGACATCCGGATCGAAGGGTTACACGTGCATGTGGGCAGCGGCATCACTCGCGCCGAGCCGTGGGCCGACATCGCCGAGTTTCTGGGCTCACTGGCCGAGGATTTCCCAGAGGTAGACATCCTGAACGTAGGAGGCGGACTTGGCGTGCCCGAGCGTCCCGGGGGCGACCGGCTTTCATTGGATGCGCTGAATGAGCGGCTTGCCGAGTTCAAGCAGTCGCATCCCCAATACGCCTTGTGGATGGAGCCGGGCCGCTTTCTGGTGGCCGAGGCCGGGGCGCTGCTCGCGCGCGTCACGCAGACCAAGCAGAAAGGCGAAGCCACGTACGTAGGACTTGATGCCGGCATGCACACGCTGATGCGTCCGGCGCTGTACGGCGCATACCACGACATCGTAAACCTGACCAAGCTCGACCAACCCAACGCCGAAACCGTAAACGTCGTGGGTCCCATCTGCGAGAGTGGGGACGTGCTCGGCTACAGCCGCCGCCTGCCTGCCACCGAACCCGGTGATGTGCTTCTCATTGCCACCACCGGGGCCTACGGCGCCGCGATGGCCAACACCTACAACCTGCGTCCACGCCCGAACGAGCACTTAATCGACCCGGCTGCTGATGCGTAAATCCAACCGTTGGACCGACCTGTTGCCGTTGCAGAGCACCTCGCCCGAGGCCACGTATGCATTGGGGGAGCAGATAGCCGAGCGCGCTCAGCCCGGCGATGTGATTGCGCTGCATGGCGACCTGGGCGCCGGGAAAACGCATCTGGTAAAAGGAATCGGCGCGGGACTGGGATACAACCCCGCTGATATTCGTAGTCCCACCTTCACGCTGGTGCATGCCCACGAGGGCGGACGGCTGCCGCTCTATCACATTGATGCGTACCGGCTGGGCGATCCTGCCGAACTCCATGAACTGGGGGCCGATACCTACCTGTATGGCGAGGGCGTGTGTTGTATTGAGTGGCCCAGCCGCATGGGCGATCTGCTCCCCTCTGCCGCGCTGCACGTGCAGTTGACCCACGAAGACCGCACCACACGCCACATTAGCCGCCTGAACACGCCATGACCCACACTGCCGACCCGCTCGACGCGCTCTACGCGCTGCCCCGCTACGCCGGAACCGATGACGACAGCTACAAGCCGGGTCTCGACCGGATGCACGCGCTCACCGAGGCGCTGGACATTCCCCTTGGCGACCTGCCCACGTTGCACATTGCAGGCACCAACGGCAAAGGCTCTACCGCGGCCATGAGCGCGGCCATTGCGCAGGCGGCGGGCTATCGGGTGGGGCTGCACACCTCGCCGCACCTGTGGTCGGTCGCTGAGCGGATGCGCATTGACGGCACGCCCATCCCCACCGACACGCTCCGTTCCATGATTGCGGAGGCGCAGCCGGCTTTCGACCGCATTGAGCCCAGCTTTTTTGAGGCGACGGTCGCGCTGAGTCTGCAATACTTCGCGCGCGAGGCCGTCGACCTGGCGGTGGTCGAGGTGGGACTGGGCGGGCGGCTGGATGCGACCAATGTTGTAGAGGCCGAGGTTGCCATCATCACGTCGATTGCGCTGGAGCATACGGCGCTTTTGGGGGATACGGAGGCGCAGATCGCCCGAGAAAAAGGCGGCATCATGCGAAAGGGACAGCCCGTGGTGCTGGGCCCGCTTTCTCGTGAAGCCGATACCGCGCTCCACGATTTAGCGTCAACCCGTGGGGCCGTCTTGCACCGCACTGCCGCCACTACGCGCTGGAACGATACGCGCCACACGCTCATCACGCCGCGCGCTTGCTACACCGTGCGCGACCTCGACCTTCCGGGTGCGCATCAGCAGCAGAACGCGGCCTGTGCGGTGCGGGCGCTGGAGCTGCATCCGGCGGTGCGCCTCACCCCCGATGCGGTAGCCAGCGGACTGGGGGCCGTCCGTGCGTATGCCGGATTGCATGGGCGCATGGAACGTCTGGCTACGCATCCGCCCATATGGATCGACGTGGCGCACAACCCGGCGGGGCTGGCGGCAGCGTGCACGGCCTTGCCGGGCTGTCCGGGATGCTGCATCGTGGCGCTGGGGGTGATGCGCGACAAGCCACTCAACGCGCTGCTCGATGTGCTCGCGGCCCACGACATCGACACCGTGTGGCCTGTTGAGGTAGCAACCGACCGTGCGCGCTCGGCACGTACCCTGGCCGATGCGTGCCAGGCTCGCGGCTGGGCGACGCGTCCTCCGGCCTCGCTGCCGGCTCATGTCGAGCACTTCCAGTACACCGCCTCCCCCGAAGACTTGCTGCTTGTTACTGGATCACACTACACGATAGGAGCGCTTCCCCCGAAGTTGCGTCCTCTTTAATCGTTAAAAACGTGTTGGGGATTGCATATCGCACTGATGTTTGACGGATAAAAGCGCTTCGAGGTAAGAATCAGTGCTTTCATCTTCTGTGAGTGCATCTTATGTTGATAGAAGCTTGTTAACGAAAATCCTATGTTGCGTATCTCTTTCAGTAAGAAGCCGCTTCTCAATTGCCGACTTCAACGCCACATGTGCTTTTTATAAATCGCGTGTATCCGCCCAACACGGGGGCTACGGGCGCCATCTTGGCTGAATTGGCCGAGCGCTTGGTGGCCCGTGGCTGGGAGGTAACGGTGGTCGCAGGACCTGCTGAGGGGGAGGCGGCTTCGTCTGTTCGTAACGGTGTACGGGTAGAGCGGGTGTCGGCGCTGGCATTTACCCGGGCCAGCACGCTGCGCCGCGGGCTGGCATATGCTTCGCTCTACCCGGCGTTTCTGGCGCGGGCGCTGCGTCTGCCTCGACCCGACGTGGTGGTGTCCAAAACGGATCCGCCGTTGCAGCTGGTGCTTAGTGCGCTGCTGGGTCGCGTATGGGGCATTCCGGCTGTGCATTGGGCGCAAGATGTGTACCCGGAGGTGGCCGAAGAGCTGGAGGTGATTCCGAAACACGGATGGGTCGCTGGGCTGCTGCGGCGTGTGTCGACAGCCGCGTTGCATCAGCATGCACGCGTTGTGACGGTGGGGCGCTGCATGCAGGCGCGCATTGTGAAGCGGGGCTACCCCAAACAGCGCACGCGCGTGATTCCGAACTGGCCGCCCGAGTCGGTACATCCGGTGCCGCCCGAAGAAAACGCCTTTCGCGCCGAACACGGGCTTGAGGATGCGTTTGTCGTGATGTACTCAGGCAATATGGGGCTGGCCCATCCGTTCGATGCGGTGCTGAAGGCCGCTACATACCTGCAAGATGCCGTGCCGCGGGCTGTGCTTGCTTTTGTGGGCGAGGGACCTCGGAAGGCTCAGCTTCGCGCTACAGCGCGCGAGCGCCAGTTGGACAATGTCCGCTTCTTTCCGTATCAACCCTTTGAGACACTTGCTCACAGCCTAAGCGCAGCCGATATTCACCTGGTTACGATGCAACCCGAACTTGAAGGGCTGGTGGTACCCAGCAAGCTGTACGGAGTCCTTGCCGCAGGCCGACCGGCGCTTTTTCTGGGCCCCGAAGGAAGCGAAGCGGCACAGGTCTTGTGCGAGCATCAGTGTGGTGCGGTGCTGCCTCGTCCCACAGGGCGCACATTGGCGCGCGAAGTAGCGACCTGGCATGCCGACGCCAAGCGCCGCTCAGCCGCGGGACGACGCGCACGTGCAATCGTCGCCGATGCCGCGTCAGAGGCTGCCACAGCATTTGAGCGCACGCTGCACACATGTATCCGAAGCCGCACAGCATCCGTGAAGGCATGACCGTCGTGTCCCCACCGGTACAGATGTATCCTACGCGGTAAATAATCCTCGTCCAGAATCGCTGTACGGGCACTGCTTTCCAGTTACATATTCCGGTATGTTGATCTCGTTACTCGCTGAACTGAATGGGCTGTTTCCTGGGGATACAGCCGCACATCGCCTGCTTACAGGAGGCAGCATCGCGCTGCTTAGTGCCCTCATCTTCACGCCGCTCGTTATTGTCGGCGCGCGCCGCTTACAATGGATCGACTGGCCCGCCGATGATCGCTGGCATTCGACGCCTGTGGCACTCATGGGCGGTATTGCTCTCTTTGGAGCACTAGCCACCGGCATTGCAGGAGCAGGACTCCTGGATGTGTACACCTGGCCTGTATGGACCGCCGGGGGGCTCGTGTTTGCCTCTGGACTCGCCGACGACCTGCTCGATATTCGTCCCGAAGCTAAGCTCGTGGTGCAGATCATTGCCACGGCGCTGCTGCTGTATGCTGGCCTGGCGTTCTGGAAAGGCGCGCCCTTCTGGATCCACGTTCCGCTTACCTTTCTATGGATTGTAGGCGTTACCAATGCCGTTAATCTGATCGATGGCATGGATGGGCTTGCTGCCGGACTTGCAGCTATTGCCGCAGGGGTGCTTGCGATCATTGCATGGCTAACAGGGATTCCTGGAGTGGCTGCGGTATCGGTTGTGGTGCTGGGGGCCGCGGTTGGTTTTCTCGTGTTTAACTTTAAACCGGCACGCGTCTTCATGGGCGACTGCGGGAGTCTCCTGCTCGGGTTTGCTGTAGCTACGTTGGCGCTGACCGTACAGGGGGCAGGCGAGCCCGTAGCGGCTACCTTGGTGCCGGTAGCTGTACTTGCTGTACCGATCTTCGACACAAGCTTCGTGACGATCACACGCATCCTGAACGACCGTCCCATTACTGAGGGTGGCAATGACCACACCATGCACCGTCTGGTGATGCTGGGTCTTTCTGAGCGCCAGACGGTGCTTCTGCTTTGGAGCATTGCCGCGGTGTTTGCGGGCGGGGCGTTCACGATGTACTGGGTGACAACACCGCTCTCCATTGCGCTCATGTTATTTGCAGGCATTGGCTTTGCGCTGCTGGGGCTTTATCTGGCAGGGGCTACGCATTATCCACGCATCGATATTCCACTGCGTGTGGAGCGGAAGACCGCCAGCCAGAAATTGGGCGCCGTAATGCAAGCCATTGCTGGAGGGCCGTATTGGAAGTCCATCGTAGGCACTATCGCAGACCTGCTGCTTGTGGGCGCTGCCCTCGTCTTGGCATTTCATCTGCGCTACGACGGCGCACCGCCTGCGCCCTACGACGACCTGATGCTGCTCATCCTGCCCGCGGTGATGACGACCAAGGTCATCGTCTTCTATCTGTTGGGGCTATACCATGGCATCTGGCGCCACGCAGGCACATCCGAGTTTGTGCGCCTGGTTATGGGCTCCACGCTTGCCTCGATCGTCGTGGTGCTGGGAATCATCGTTGCTGGCGGTGCAGGATACCTGTCGCCAGCGCTCGTTGTGCTCGACTGGATGGTGACGACAGCTGCCATTGCAGGTATCCGGTTTGGATTCCGGGGGCTGCGCCAATACCTGGCGGCCCAGCGATCGAACGGCAAGCACGTGCTCATTTACGGCAGCGGAAGTGCAAGCGTGCTTGCGCTGCGTCACATCCGCGAAGACGATGCGCTAAACCGCACAGCAGTCGGATTCGTCGACCCCGATCCGCACCGTGTGGGGATGCATGTGCAAGGCATCTCGGTGGTGGGCACGCCCAATGACTTGAAGGGGCTTAGTTCCACTCACGATGCTGACGAACTCGTTGTGCCGACCTTCGCGACCGACGAGGAGACGCAGAACGATTTGCTTCGGGCGTGTGTACAGGTCGACCTTGCGTGCCGGTTCTTCGCGTTCGACCTGCACCCCGCTGCCCCGGTACAACTGCACGTTCCTACAGGCGACGGCATGACCGCACGCGAGCGCCGAGAAGCGGCATCTTCTACCAGCGCCCACGATTCACCAGATGAGCAGCCGACGTCGTCGACCAACGCCTCTTCGTAAAAGCATGAGACGTCGTGAAATAGCTACGTGGTGCTATCAGTAGCGTTATCCCCCGAGGCATCGTCAGCCGCCGTGGCTTTTTGGCGCATCGTAGACGCCTCACGCAGAAACTCGTCAGAGCGGTCGGGCTCTTGCACGGCCAGTTGCACATACACGCGAGCGGCCTCGTGGTACGCCCCCTGCGACGCGTAGATACGTGCGAGCGTCTCCGACACCATATCCTCGATGTCGTCATCAAGATCGGGCGGAGGCACGTCGTCAACGTCTGGGTCGGGTTGAATACGGGCCGACTGTAGCTCCTCAATGAGGCGATCCAGATCATCGTCCAGGTCGCCCAGTGCCTCGGCAGGAGATGCGGTGGGCTGGGCCGATGAGGAGGTATGCTGCTGACGGGCCGAGCGCTCGGTTTGCGCACGAAGACTCTCCAAATCGGTGGGGCCATCCTCCATGGATAATGAGGGAAACGCCTCCGAGGACGCATCAGAATCAGCAGAGGCGTTAGGAGATGAGCCAGCCGCATCGGGGACGGATGAAGAGGGGGGCTCCTCCGAAGCTACGGGCGTGGGGGCGGAGGGTGCCTCGGACGCTTCGCTTCTCGTTTTGCGGAGTCGGGCGCGGATGCGGTGGCGGCCTTCTTGCACCGTGGGGCTGTGAGGCATGAGCATGAACGCCTGGTCCCACGCCGAGCGGGCTGCCTCCCATGCGTCTTGCGACTCATAGGCACGCGCCAGCAGCACATAGGCCGCTGGATAGGCGGGCGTTTCAACAACAGCGGTCTCCAAGCGGTCAATGGCTTGTGGGGCCGACTGGTCGCGCAGGAGCGCAAGAGCGTCTTGGATGACGGAGGTAGCCATGATAGAGCAGGGTCGCCAAGGCAGAAGGCTGCGCGGTGCATACGCGCAGACTATACAAGATTAAGGTACAAGATACAACGCGCCTGGCGGCTTTGAAAGCGGTCAGGTGGGGTTTGCAGCCTCTTTGCATGGGGCTACGGTGGAAATGGGCGGTGCCGCTGAGGGCGGGCGGGTGTGTTCCCACCAGTCGGTACCAGCCATCAGCAAGAAACTGAGCGCCAGTATGCTCTGAAACGGTACTCCGCTCCAAAGCCCTGCATGAATCAGCAGCAGCAGGCCGATCAGGTTGTACAGCCCCAGCATCCACTCGCCTCTACGTGTACCTCGCGAGGTATTGCTCGATGTAGGAGTAGGTCCCTTGGGAGTCCGGTGGAAAGGAATGGATACGTTGGTACATGCGGCATACACAGCCTGGGTGTTGTTCACGGCAAGGCCCATAGAGCCCAGTAAAAACATAGGTAAGGTGCGCAGCGTGTGCCATCGCGAAGCCCCTAATGCGCGCTGGGCCGTCCATACAGCGGCAGCAAAGGCAACGAATCCCAGTCCGCCTATAGCGAGGGCCCCAAGGTATGCATCCGACACGATAGAGCGCTGGTCGGTAAGAAGGAGCAGGGGCGCATGAAGCAAGGCGGCCCCGACAATCGCTGGAAACGCAAGGTGAGCAAGCAGGTGAAGCGTGCCCGCAACCTTACGACCAATCTGCTGAGACGACCGCCATAGCGGCCCCAAAAGCTTGCGTGCCGTTTCGATCGCTCCTTTGGTCCACCGAAACTGCTGGGTGCGCCAGGCGGATACAGTGTGGGGGAGTTCGGCCGGGACAGCAACATCTTCTACGTACTGGAACTGCCATCCTGCCAGCTGCGCCCGATAGCTCAAGTCGAGATCTTCGGTGAGCGTGTCATCAGACCATCCCCCGGCATCTTCGATGCACTGGCGGCGCCAGATTCCTGCGGTGCCGTTAAAGTGCATGAAATACTGCCCGGCCCAACGTCCGGCCTGTTCAAGTGCGAAATGTGCATTAAGCCCTACCGCCTGACTCTGCGTGTGCCAGCTTGTGTTGGGATTAAGATGAGCCCACCGGGCCTGTACCAAACCAATCTCAGGCGTGTCGAAGTAGGGCATTAACGCTTTTAAAAAGTGCGGCGGCGGCACAAAGTCGGCATCGAAGACCGCGACAAACGGGTCCTCGGTGCGGGTCAGCCCATGAGCGAGGGCCCCAGCTTTGTATCCGGTGCGGTGGGAGCGCTGCACATGTGTAATGGAACAGCCTTGGGCCCGCCAGTGCGCTACGCGATCCGCTACCCGCTGCGAAGTGACATCGGTGGAGTCGTCGAGGACCTGAATGTGGAGCTGGGCGCGCGGATAGTCGAGCTGGGCGCATGCATCGATAACGCGTGCCGCCATCTGGGGCTCGTTATAGAGCGGAATCTGGACGGTGACGGCTGGCCAGGGTTTGGCAGACGGGCGGTTGGAAGAAGGGAGCTTCTTCGGAGGAGTGGAGCGTCGGCGCATCCACCCCCACCATCCCCAGTGCAGGCCATACAGTGTCAACATAAGCAGACTTGCGGTGTATCCGGCGGTTACACCGACGGCAAGTATGTCTACACCGGTCATGCTGTGCAAAACTCATGAGGGGAAACAGGAACGATGTGCACGGATCAGACCGATTTCTGATTCAACTGAATACAGCCACCCCATGTGTGGAGATGTTGGGCCATCTGTTACAGCACGCAGTTCCTATACGGGCAGACCTGAATCGGACGCCACGCGCGTGGGTATATGCCGTCCGTTTGTTCTGTTATCTTATTTGCCTATCCGGTATTTATTTTCATGCGATTGTTTTGGATGCGACGGTTTGCTTGGGTGTGTGGAATTGTGATCATAGGAGGCGGTCTGGCGCTGGCGTTATCGGCGTGTGAAAATGGGGCAGACGAGCGCGCTGTAGAACGCGGTACGTTTGTCATGACGCTCGACGGCAGTGTGCAAGACACCGTACGCGGCACGGCCTATCTGCGCGGTGCGGAGAACAACGAACCCGGCCTTGAACTCGATGCCGACAGCATTGGATGGTCGGTACACTGGAGTGAGGTCGAGGGGGCGGGGCCAGCCTACACCATCATGCCGCATGCGCTACTGCAAGCCTCGCAAGACCACAGCGATGATTCGTATCCCGCATACAGATCAGAAGACGACGAGCCGGGCGCTTCCCTGTTCATGGAGTACGGACGGCTTGGTTCGTTTGAGGCACAGGCCGGCACGCTAACCGTTGAGCAGCAGACCGATACGGAGCACATTGGGCGCATCCAGGCTACATTGACAGACCCGTCGGGGGCTCGGGCGGAAGTCACGGTTGAAGGCCACTGGCATGCAATTCCTGCCCCCGATACGGTGCCCTCGCATCTCCAACCCTGACACTCTGGGCTGAGGCGCTCCACATGTGCCACCGCACCGCAGAAAGGGAGACACGTTACCGTCGCGTAACCCTACAGTTAAGACGTCAATATATCGGTACAAACATGCTGCGTGCGAAGTGTCTATCAGTCATGTATCCATGTTATCTGCGGCGTTTAGTTGGCGAAACCGTCTGATAGCTGACAGCACAACCGCTTTTTACAGTTGTCTCCGCATGTAGTATGTCTCAAACCACGCCTCCAGCCGCTACCCCTTCCGAACACAGTCTCAGTGCGCTGGATACACGCGATATTACGCTGCCCCAACGCCTGTGGTCGTGGCTTGCCAAACAAGCGAACGACCGGCAGTGCTCAGTGGATGAGGTTGTGGCTACACTCATTGATGCACACCGGCATCCCGAACAGGCAGACGCGTTGCCCGCCGCAGAATCAGGATCTCCGTCGCAATCCGCATCGTCGTCTTCGGCCCCACAGGCGGCTCGTTCCAATGCGCAGAGCAATGGCCAGGATACAGCGGCGGACCGCTTGCGGCAGATGAACGACCGCTTAAGTGGGCTTCGCGACGCGCCCGACGAAACGCCTCGCAAGGCGCAGGCTAAGCGGCAGGCCACGCAGGAGGCGGACTCCAGCAAACGCGTTGCATCCTCCAGTAAGGATGGGACCCATGGCACGGCCGCGCTCATGGACCAGGCGATGAATAGTCTGAATCAGTCCGATATCCCCTCAGATGAATCACCGTCTGGGCAACTGCCTGAGCAACCGGATGCAGATACGAATTCGCCATCGGAGCAGCATGAAGGTGAATCTGGGGAGGCGTCAATGTTTGATGTTGTACGCGAGAATGTGTAATGATGAATGGCTCGGGGCATTGAACGCCTCATCCATGCAGGAAGTGACACGATATCCATCCCTCAAACAGGTATCCAAGCGATGGTGAAGGTAAAAGACAAGATTCAGATTTCGGTGCCTCGCGACGATGTATTCGCGTACATGGATAAACCGGCGCATCAGGCCGAGATTACGCCCAGCCTGGGGCGCTCAGAACTCATTGAGCGGCTTCCGAATGGGGGCTCGCGGGCCGCGTACACCTACAGTTTTCTGGGGGTTGCATTTGAGGGCGAGGTACACGCCACCACGTATGAGCCGCCCGAGCGCATCGTGTTTGCCATGCAGGGCGACCTTGAAGGCGAAATCGCGTGGACGTTCCATGCGCTCAGTGCAGCGGTGACGCGCGTAACGTATGCGGCCACGTATGACATTCCTGTGCCTGTTCTGAAAAAGGCTGCTGAAGCGGTAGCGCGGCGCTACAACGAGCGCGAGGTGCGCACGCTGCTGGCGAATCTAAAAGATCGTTTGGAGACGGCGCACAATGCATAGTGCTGTGCCCATTCTCATTTTGATGGTCACCCTGGCATCATTCCCAACGAAGCGTGTCATGGTGAGCGACGAAACTCGCCTTAATGTCGCCGGGGACGGAAGCGGTCCCCGGCTATGGGCTGCAAATCCTTAGCCCGGGATCAGGAGCGAAGCGCTGGGAGCACCGCGACCGAGTACTCCTGGGGTACGGATATCCCGGGCGGCCTCTGGTTGTGCCAGGCTACGAGGCGTGATCCTTCTGACCAAGGGCGTCAGGATGACGGGGTGCGAACAACAGTTCGGCATTGTGAGGCGCTCCCTCCTGTGTAGTCATGCTGAACGCAGTGAAGCATCTCAAGATGAACCGTTGGAAAGCGATGCCGCCGTGCCTGCAAAGGGGCGCCTGGTATGGAGAGGCTCGTGCCACCTGTGCGAGGTAGGCAGCAACCTGCCGGGGTGAGAGTGATAACACATCGGCGCCTGCGTCGAATTGGGCTGGTTGGCGTGGTGCTGTCACGGAAACGCCCCTATTTGCGCCCCACGCATACCGCTCCGAAGATGCGAGGATCTGCCGAATTCGGCACGGCCTGTCGCGTTCCTCCTGAACACCGAACGGCGCACGCGCTTTTATACACGATCTGTTCTTTGGCAGGGCGCCACCTGCGCGTCCTGCTTTTCTGGTTAGCCCAACTGTATCATGCCTACCTCCCTTCGCGACATCGCCATTGTGGCACACGTTGACCACGGCAAAACGACCCTGGTCGATGCCATGCTCTGGCAAAGCGGTACCTTCCGCGACAATGAAGACGTGCAAGAGCGCGTTATGGATTCGATGGACCTGGAGCGTGAGCGGGGCATCACCATTATGGCCAAGAACATGGCCGTGCAGTATGATGACACCAAGATCAATATTGTAGATACGCCCGGCCACGCCGATTTTGGCGGCGAGGTGGAGCGTACCCTGCGTATGGTGGATGGCATTATGCTGCTGGTGGATGCGGCTGAAGGTCCGCTCCCCCAAACCCGGTTCGTGCTTCAGAAGGCGCTGGAACTGGAACTGCCCTCAATCGTGGTGCTCAACAAGATCGACCGCGACGATGCACGTCCGGAAGAGACGCTCGACGAGATCTACGATCTCTACATCGACCTGGGCGCCGACGGCGATCAGATCGAGTTTCCGGTGCTCTACACTATTGCTACCGAGGGCCAGTGCGCTACCGAGCCCGGCGGCGAACTGACGGACTTGCAGCCGCTCTTCGATACGATTCTCGACACGGTGCCGCCGCCCAGTGGCGACCCGGAGGGCACGTTGCAGATGCTCGTAACCAGCGTAAAGCGCGACAACTACCTGGGTCCGGTGGCCATTGGCCGCGTGGAGCAGGGCACGCTGCAAAACCGCCAGCGCGTGTCGATGTGCCACCGCGACGGCTCCATCGAAACCGCTGAAATCACCGCCCTCTTTGCGTTTGAAGGGCTGGACCGCGTCGAGATTGACGAGGCCGGGCCCGGCGATATTGTGGCGGTGGCGGGCGTAGAGGGCATTGGGCTTGGCGAGAGCCTCTCCGATGCCGAAGGTCCCGATCCGCTGGAGCCGGTCGATGTCGACGAGCCGACGCTCTCAATGGAGTTTCGGGCGAACACTGGGCCGTTTAGCGGACGCGAAGGCGACTACGTAACCTCGCGTCAGCTTCGCGAGCGCCTGATTGACGAGTCGCGCAACAACCTGGCGATTCGCGTCGAGCAAGACGAATCGTCCAACTGCATGGTGGTGTACGGACGCGGCGAATTGCAGATGTCCATTCTCATTGAGCAGATGCGCCGCGAAGGCTATGAGTTCACCGTGGGGATGCCGCGCGTCATCACCAAGACGATTGACGGCACGCGCCACGAGCCCTACGAGTTGGCCGAGATCGACATTCCCGAGGAGCACATGGGCGTGGTCGTAGAGCGCATGGGTACGCGCAAGGGCGTCATGCAGAACGTGACGCACCACCAGAGCGGGCGCGTGCGCCTGACCTTTGAGGTGCCGAGCCGCGGACTCATTGGCTACCGCTCGCAGTTTCTTACGGATACGAAGGGCACCGGCCTCCTTACGCATCGCTTTGAGGCGTTTAAGCCGTGGGCGGGCGACATTCCGCACCGCACCACCGGCGCGCTCGTGGCCGACCGCCGTGGCAAGGCCACTGGCTACGCGCTCTTGAATCTGCAAGACCGTGGCACTTTCTTCGTGGGCCCCGGCGACGCAGTCTACGAGGGCATGATCGTGGGCGAGAACAACCGCACGCAAGACCTGGACGTGAACATCACCAAAGAGAAGAAGCTCACGAATATGCGGGCCGCTGCGGGCGAAGAGTTGGAGCGCCTGCCTCCGCCGCGTGACCTGTCGCTCGAAGAGTCGATCGAGTTCCTGCGTGCCGACGAACTGATTGAGGTGACGCCCGAGGCCATCCGGTTGCGTAAGCGCCACCTGGATCCGAACCAGCGCAAGAAGGCCAACCAGCACGCCTACGCGGAGTGAGTGCAACAGCCCCTTGTATGCTTAATGCGGCAGGTGCAATGAACATAGTGCAGAACAGAGAAGCCCGTCTCGCCAACCGAGACGGGCTTTTCTCATTAGGATACAAGAAAGGGACCGAGAAAGAGCTTCTCGGTCCCCTCTGTTTTGTTTTGTGCCTCATTAAGAGACTATCCTTCCACGACCAGTGTGCCCTGCATCATGGACCAGTGGCCGGGATAGGTGCACACGTACGTGTATTCGCCTGACTCTTCTGGAGCGGTGAAGGTGACCTCGACGGTTTCGCCCGGCTGTGCGAGCGGAGTGTGCGCGATGATGGCATCATCGTCGGGCACGTAGCCCTCGCTTTCGCCAGCCGACTGGCCAGCGGTCCCCACGCGCTCTACAACGTCTTCATCGTTGGTATTGAGGATGAGCACATTGTGTACCATCGAGGGGCTTTCGGCGACATTATCAAAGACGAGGCGCACGGTTTCGCCCGCTTCCACCGTCAGTTCGGTTTCAGCAAACCGCATCTGGTTGCCCTCAGGCTGAAGTGTGATCTCGCGGTCGAAGTCTCCACTTTGCTCAGTGGTCGACTCGGAGGACTCAGACGCTGAAGCGTCGGATTCGGGGGACTCACCGCCTCCGCAGGCAGCCAAGAACACTCCCAGAATGCCTACCAGCAGCACGGTGTACGCGGTACGGAGCATAGAACGCATCATAGAAACTCGTTGTAGGTTGTGGTACGTGTAATGAACTTGCGGCTGTAAGCGTCCGCTCGATTGTGGGACGCCTCGTCGTACTATCCAGTTGGTTTTTCTTTAGCTATGCCGCCCACCAATACGATCCACAAGGTGCTTTCCGACCATACTTTCTTTGGTGGACTTACTCAAAGAGAGCACGACCAAATCGTTGGTATCGGTTCAGTACAAGAAGCTCTGAAAGACTGTATATTGTTTCACCGTCGCGATCCATATCACGGGTTCTTTTTGGTAATTACGGAGCAAGTGCAAATTTATCGCACGAACGAAGCGGGGCGGACTGTGGTGCTGCACATGATTGCCTAGGGCGAGTCGTTTTGCTGAAATCCCCTTTTTTTTGAATCGCATTCCATCCCTACGTATCCGGCTACAGTTCAAACACTGTGCAGAAGTGATCTTCTCTTTGTGCCGTCTGAGCTACCCTCCTCTATGCAAGCATTCATCGAGGAGGGGGGAGCGTGCAACGGAGCAGATCGTGGAGGTTGAGGCGATAGCGGCGGAGCAATCTGAACAGTAAACGACATGGTTTGCTAACCAATCGAGGATCCTGGATCACGTTCGGGATGACCGGTGGTATGGTTCGTTTCATCTGTCCACGCCTCTATGCCCAGCGTAACATTACTGTAGCGCACGGACCCACACATCCGCCAAATCGAATCTCAAAGAACCCTTTGCAAACAAGTACCTTGCCTGCTGGGTAGAGGCGCACAAACGAATCCGCCCTTTCTATGTTGTGGGGCGGTTGCTTGTCCGCCATCCCTTTGTCTTGCCCCGACTCGTATGCCAACGTCTGATCCGTCGTACAACCTGCTGAGCGCGCGTAGTCAGCCGCTCGACTCCATCTTTTCGCCTACGAATGTGGCCGTCATTGGGGCCAGTGAGCAAGCCGGAAGCGTAGGCCGCACGCTGCTCTGGAATCTGATTAGCAATCCCTTTGGCGGCACCGTCTTTCCGGTGAACCCGAAGCGCGACAGCGTGCTGGGCATTCGCGCCTACGACAGCATTGCCGATGTGCCCGAACAGGTCGATCTGGCCGTCATTGCCACCCCGGCGCGCACCGTGCCGGGCATCATCAAAGAGTGTGGCGAGGCGGGCGTGCCCGGCGCAATTGTGATCTCGGCAGGCTTCCGCGAGGTCGGCGATGAAGGGGCCGCGCTGGAGCAAGACATTGCCCGCCATGCTGCCGACTACAACATGCGCATTGTAGGGCCGAACTGTCTCGGCATTATGCGCCCGAAAACCGGGCTCAACGCCACCTTTGCCGGGGCTATGGCCAACGAGGGCAACGTGGCGTTTGTGAGCCAGAGCGGCGCGCTTCTCACCTCGATTCTGGACTGGAGCTTCAGCGAGAACGTGGGCTTTAGCGCGTTCGTCTCGATTGGGTCGATGCTTGATGTGGACTGGGGCGACATCATCTACTACCTGGGCGACGACCCCGCCACCGAGAGCATTGTGCTCTATATGGAGTCGATCGGGAATGCGCGGTCGTTTATCTCTGCCGCACGCGATGTGGCGCAGAGCAAGCCCATCATCGTTATCAAAGCCGGGCGCACCGGGGCCGCGGCGGAAGCAGCGGCCTCGCACACCGGCACCCTGGCAGGCAGCGATGCGGTGCTCGACGCCGCCTTCCGCCGTACGGGCGTGCTGCGCGTGGACGACATCAACGACCTGTTCTACATGGCCGAGGTGCTCGCCAAGCAGCCGCGTCCCGACGGGCCGAACCTCAGCATCGTCACCAACGCCGGCGGACCCGGCGTGCTGGCCACCGATGCGCTCATCAAGGGCGGGGGGGAACTCACTCCGCTCTCCGACGACACAACCAAGGCGCTCGACAAACGGCTGCCCGCAGCCTGGAGCGGCAGCAACCCCATCGACATCCTGGGCGATGCGAGTCCGCAGCGCTATGCCGACGCGCTCGAAATTGCTGCTGACGACGAGAACAGCGACGGACTGCTTGTGGTGCTCACCCCGCAAGCGATGACCGAGCCCACCAAGACCGCCGAGTTGCTGCGTCCGTACGCTCGCGGCAACGACAAGCCGATTCTGGCCAGTTGGATGGGCGGCGATGCGGTGCGGCGCGGCGTCAACATCCTGAACCAGGCGGGTCTTCCCACCTTTGCCTACCCCGACACCGCGACGCGCGTGTTCAATAGCATGTGGCGCTACAGCTATAACCTGCGCGCGCTTTACGAAACGCCGCGTCTGCCCACCGACGACGCCGAGGGGCTCGACCGCGATGCCGCCACTGCGCTCGTTGAGGAAGCCGATACGCAGCCGGGTACCATTATGACCGAGTACGCCTCCAAGAAGCTGCTGGATGCGTACAACATTCCCACCGTCGAAACCCACGTGGCCACCGATGCCGACGCCGCCGTGGAGGCCGCTGAGGCTATCGGCTACCCCGTCGTGGTGAAGCTACATTCCGAAACCATCACCCACAAGACCGATGTGGGCGGCGTAAAGCTGAATCTGCATTCGGCCGATGCGGTGCGCAGTGCCTTCGCCGACATTGAGGGTGCGGTTCCCGAAGACGGATTCGACGGCGTGACCGTGCAAGACATGGTCGATACCGACGGCTACGAGCTTATCATTGGCAGCAGTGTGGATGCACAGCTCGGTCCGGTACTGCTCTTTGGCACGGGCGGCTCACTCGTCGAGGTGTTCGAAGATCGCGCGCTGGGGCTGCCGCCGCTGAATACGACGCTGGCCTGCCGTATGATGGAGCAGACGCGCATCTACGAAGCCCTCCAGGGCGTGCGCGGACGCGATGCCGTTGATATGGATGCGCTGGCTTCGCTCATGGTGCGGTTCAGCCAGCTGGTCGTGGAGCATCCGCGCATCAAAGAGATCGACATCAACCCGCTGCTTGCCGATGGCGACCGCCTGGTGGCCCTGGATGCGCGTGTGGTGTTGCATCCCAGCGACATCCCCGACGATGAGTTACCTCGACCGGCTATTCGTCCGTACCCGCACCAGTACGAAGACACCTGGACCACCGAAGAAGGGCGTGAGGTGCGCATCCGCCCGATTCGTCCGGAAGACGAGCCGAATCTGGTTGACTTCCACAAAGCGCTGTCGGAGCGAAGCGTGTACCTGCGCTACGCCAGTCTCATGAAGCTGGATCAGCGCGTGGCGCACGAACGCCTCTCGCGCCTCTGCTTCATCGACTACGACCGCGAGATGGCGCTGGTCGCCGAGCGTCCCTCCGACATGGACGACGAAGAGGTGCCCGAAATCGTTGGGATCGGTCGCCTCACGCAGCGCCCGGGCCACAACGAAGCCGAGTTTGGGATGCTTGTCATCGACACCGTGCAGCGCGAGGGCATTGGCACGGAGCTGCTGCGCCGCCTGGTGCAGATCGGCGAAGACGAGGGGCTCGATCGCATCACCGCCGATATTCTGAAGCAGAACCGCGCCATGCAGCGCGTCTGTGAGAAGATCGGCTTTGAGATCATCTACCCGAAAGACCACGCCGACGAGATGGTGAAAGCGGTGCTGGAGCTGGCGTAGCGCTGCGTGTTCGGTCTGGCATTTCCGTTCGTAGGGACACGGCACGCCGTGTCCCTACGCGTAGTTTGGGGCAGGCCGTTGGCGGTGTAAACCGGAGGGCAAAGGCAACCCTTTCACTCTTCTTGGACATACCGATACACAGTGAAGTCCTCATCACTATAGATAAACGCCGCAGCCGAATTGCTCGTAACTTCAGTCGCAGCAACTGGCAGTTCCAACCTGCCCACGAAGTCATTGGCCTCCCAGTCATAGACGTAGAGTCGATCACGACGGTATCTACCATGCCGATCTCCCCGTCCTTCGAGTATCTTATACAGGCGTGTTGACTGACCGGGGACACCGGCGGCACTATGAAATAGCACATCTACACTGTCAGGAGGAACGTAAGTTGTTGCCCGATTGCCTGTACTGTTGATTCCTTCGTTACGGATGTCCCGAACCGTTTCGTACTCTACACGGTTTACGTTTTCGTCTGAAGACAGGTCATGCACAAAGTGCAGAGGTAGATAGCGCGTGCTGAAAATAGCATGGTTATCGACAACTGTTACGAAACCGTTTCTGAGCAGCACATTCTTAAAATCACGCTCTAAATCTAATTCATCTTTCCCAATGTGATTCGCATTCGAGCCGTCTTTCTGGGTGAGTGATAGCAGTGCACTCTCATCCATTGTCGACACCACTAATTTGTCTTCAAAGGTATCAGCTCGAAAAGCTCGCACGGGCAGCGAGATGGTTTCAGCATCGTTGGGCTCATTGATATCCAGTCGCAGCATTCGTCCTCTGTTCTGATCGAATAGGTAGATCCACCGGCTGTCAATGGTCAATGCATTGACTGTTTCTATCTCTCCGGGTCCTTCTCCCTCCTCAATATCATGCGTGTAAATTAGCTTACCGGCTTCGAGATCATACAAAAACACTCGAGGCTCATAAAACTCAACCCATGCTAAGTACTTGTCTGTAGCACTGAATCCATAATATAGAAAACCCGATTCGAGGCCTGTGTCAGGCAACTCCTGTAAAGAGGTGTGGCTAATTTTCGGTGTATCCTCAGCCGCTTGCCTCCCATCTGTACATGAAATACTGACAGCAGTGAGCAGGGCGAACATGAGACCCAGAGACAGGTGCGATACCTTTTTCAAGTTTAGCATAAACACATGGAAAAGTTGGCTGCTGCAGACTGTGATTGTCAAGCGCAGTCCGCAGCAGCTCTTTGTTGTCTACAGATACCCTATCTTTTCTATGGTCTAACGACAATTGGTGCCCCGCCGTGAAAGATGATTGTACCGTCAGGGAATGTGGCGACTGCACAGTAGTCCGTTGGGTCTTCAGGGCAATCCCAGCTGCTTGTTGTTGCATCTGCAGCAACTGTAGGCTCGGCGCAGCTTGTAGAAATCATGGGTGATTCCGCCTCTGGCATACCTACACTGAGTGCCGTGGCCAATAGTACGAAGACCAAAATTAAACCAAATATTTTATACATGATGGCTTTATTTTTATGACTGATGTAAAAACGAGCGCATACTGAGGTGGTTTGCACCATGCTGTTAGTAGCATACCCCCCCCCCGAGGTTTTTTTGTCAAGTCAGCAATGTAACAAAGACTTGAATATAATTTGTCATAGAATCTATTTACAGAGGAACAAAGCTCTCGAATGCTTGACGGAAATAGATCGAGAGCTGCTTCGGTACGTTCATGTATATGACTAATGCTCACGCCATGCAGCGCGTCTGCGAGAAGATCGGCTTCGAGATCATCTACCCACAAGACCACGCCGACGAGATGGTGAAAGCGGTGCTGGAGCTGGCGTAGCGCTGCGTGTTCGGTCTGGCATTTCCGTTCGTAGGGACACGGCGCGCCGTGGTACGTGTTTAGCGGGATTCAATGATCGCCCGGGATATACGCTTCGCTCCTGATCCCGGGCTAAGGAAACCATAGCCGGGGACCGCTTGCGTCCCCGGCGATCTTGTGCCCAAAGCTAGGATGTGTGCCCGTATTTTTGGACCAGTTGGGCGACTAAGTACGGCTAAGACGCAGCAGTGGTTTGCGGTTCTGGTTCGAGGTTATCGAGCGTTTGCCCGAGATGTTCTTCAAGATGTTCTCCGGGAGGAACATATCCGATGGAGGAGTGCCGTCGCTCCTGGTTGTAATACCGGAACCGCTCGTCAAAAACGGTTCGCAGTGCGGGTAAAGACGGGGCTTCTGCAATCCGTGACCCGATCTCGGCCTTCGTCCGGCCCCAGAGCGACTCGATCCACGGATTCCCTTTCGCCCCGCGTTCCGA